>DAOTCE010000011.1 GCA_035452965.1 Candidatus Paceibacterota bacterium
CGCGGTGAATAACTTTCAACAAAACCGTTGACGGACTGACTCAGAACTCTTCGTTCGGCGGGCGAAGTTCATCGCATCATAATAACGCGCGGCCTCCAGCGCCCGCGCCTCGGGCTTGCCGTCGGCGCCATTCGGCACCAGCTTCGGCCACCCGCTGGCGCGACCCGCCACTGCCCCGGTGTGATCGCACATGGCCGGCACGCCCGCGGCAAGAAATGTCACCCGCGAATCGAGTCCCGCCGCAACGATCGATTGCGCTCCGCCCTGGCTGCTGCCGTGCACAATCAGCGCGCGTCCATCCCACTCCGGCTGCGCGGTCAGGAAATCAATCGCCCGCACGAGGCGAAGGAACATCCCCAGGAAATAGATCGTGTCCCGCGACTCCCGCCCTTGGGTGCGGTATTCTTTCAACTCGCCGCTCGCCAGGTCCTGGTAAAACTGGTCGGGCTTGCCGTTCGGAATCCCATGCGCGTTGATGTCGAGCGCCAGGAAACCTTGTTTGGCCCAGCCGACGGTCCCGGCCAGATTGGCACTCCGCACCCCTGCCCCGTGGACGGTAAGGATTATAGGCAGGCTCCTGGCCCGGGCCGCAGCCGGTCGGGCATAGTAGCCTGAGACGGGCGCCCCGACGCAATCGGCCTGGAGGTCAAAAGCCTCGACGCCGGCCTCACGTGATTCCACCTGCGCGAGTTTTGCGTTAATCGGCACCGGGACCAGCTTTCGCTTCTGCGCGAACCAGAATGCGTCAAAGTCGCGCGGAACGGGCAAACTAGGCTTGATTCGCAGCGGAGCGACCCCGGCGCCGGCAACCGCAGCGCGGGTGGACCCGTCGGTCGCCGCAAAGGTTACCCGGCACTGCAGGAATCCCGGCTCGTTCAGTTTGCCCGAGATCACCCCGCGTCCGTCGGACAGCTTCAACGTCCCTGTTGTGATCGGCGGCACCCCGTCCTTCGACAGGGTCCATTGCACCTCGGCTTCCGGCACAAGTTGCTCCTGATGCGCCAGCCGGATGTTGAACACCACTTCCTCCCCCTTCCGGTAGATCGCGTCCGGTCGCTGCGTGCTGACGGTCAGCGAGTAGTTGGTGGTGGCCTGCGCTGCCAGCGTCTCCGGCGCCGGAGTAGCGCCGGCGATCACGCAAGCAAGGGTCACGAGTACGTGCGCGTAACGAGAAGTTCCAAGATGCATCGGGTGATTTCAGGGCGCGGTGTCGGGAATGGCAAGCACAAATCCTATTCATGTGGCGCGCTGTGGGAGCCGCCTCGTCTTGCCCAGCAGAAACCGGCCTCTGCCGTCTGGCGGCCGAGGTGCGGCAGCCACGTGAGGCCGAATGGGCGAGGAGTTGCCTGGCAGAGATGTTTGGGTCAGACTCGGAACATGAAAGCAAGCGAGACAAGCAACCAGATCGGTACCCCGGGCGTTTCCCGGCGGAAGTTCATAGCAGCGAGCGGCGCGGCAGCGGCAGCGTTTACGATCGTGCCGCGGCATGTGCTGGGCGGGACTGGATTTGTGGCGCCGAGCGAGAAAATCACCGTCGCCTACATTGGCTGCGGCACGCAAGGATTGCGGGAAATGCCGGGCATGCTGGCGATGCCGGAAGTGCAAATTGTCGCCGTCTGCGATCCGGTTAAGGAAAGCCACGATTATGTGGACTGGTCGAAGGATGGTCTGCGCACAGAGCTGGCTGCGGCACTGGGCAGGCCTGACTGGCGGCGCGGCACACCGGGCATTCCCGGAGGCCGCGACATCGCAAAGGAAGTCGTTGAGACCTACTACGCGGCCAAACGAGGCTCGGAGAAGTTCACCGGCTGCGCGGCTTACGCCGATTTCCGTGAATTGCTGGAGAAGGAAAAGGACGTTAATGCCGTCAAAGTGATGACGCCGGACCATCTGCACGCCACGATCGCCATAGCGGCGATGAAGCAAGGGAAGCACGTAATGATGCACAAGCCGCTGGCCAATCGTCTGCTGGAGGCGCGGTGGGTGATCGAGACGGCGCGCCAAACAAAGGTGGCCACGCACTTTCTGGCAGCCAGTGACGGCGCGAATGCCCGCGAAATCAAGAACTGGGTTGACGCCGGGGCGATCGGCAAACTGCGCGAGATTCACAATTGGTCGAACCGGCCTGTGTGGCCGCAATACGCAACCATCCCGACAGACCAGCCGCCCGTGCCGGCGGGTTTTGACTGGCCGCTGTGGCTCGGGCCGTCGCTGGACCGGCCCTATCACCCGCACTACACCCATGCGGTGTTCCGGGGGTGGTATGAGTTCGGCGGCGGGGCGCTGGCCGATATGGGCCATTACAGCCTGTGGCCGGTATTCCAGGTCTTTGATCTGGACGCACCGGTGATGGTGGAGTCGCGGCCCAGCCACGTCTGCGCGCTGAAGGACAGCGTGTCCGTGCGCATCAGGAATGACTACTCGTTCCCGGCGGCATGCACGATACGATTCAAGTTCGCCGCGAAAGGTTCGCGTCCTGCGCTCGACCTGTTCTGGTACGACGGCTCAATGCGACCGCCATCGCCGGAAGAGTTGGAGGCGGAGAATACGGAACTGCCCGCCGAGGGGATGATGTTCGTAGGCGACAATGGCAAGATACTCGCCGGGTTCCGCGGCGAGGATCCTCACATTATCCCTGGGAAGAAAATGCGGGAATTTCAGGCAGCGGAAAAGGCCCGGCAAGGGCATCCGGGCCAAGCCCGGCGCGAAGCTGCGGCATCGTGGGTGGCCGCCTGCAAGGGCGGACCGCCCAGCTACGGGGATTTTTTGCGAGCCGGGTCTATTTCAGCCGCCTTCAACCTGGGGGCGGTGTCGTTGCGCTTGGGCGGCAGACGGCTGCTCTTTGACGCACCGCGCTGCAAAGTCCCCAATGTCGCGGAAGCTGACCGATGCCTGGGACGTGAGTATCGAGCAGGATGGGAGTTAACAGGGCCGAAGGCTTAGGAAAGGGCGTCATGCCACGGCTTTACTCCCAAATCTCGTTGTAGAAGTCCCGGATATTGCCCCGGATCCCGGCCTGCTTGAGCTTGATAGCGGAGCGGGGATGCTGGTTCAGAGAACCGGTGATTCTATACGCCAGATCGAACCCCCACAGCGGTTCCAAGCGCATGGATTCTACCGTGTCATGCGCGCAGCGCAGGACAGGGAGCAGGTCGTATCTGGGGTTGTGCAGAAGACTGATCCGCATCCACATCCGGCAGTTGCCGGCCCCGCGGCCAAGCGCGGTCATGATGGCACTCTACCTTTTGTTGCCCCGAACGATGGTCTCGATGTTGTTGGCGGCGGCCAGGTGCAGGTTGTGGTGGATATGCACCCCAATCTCTGAGCCGCGCACTGTCCATATTTTGGACAGTCCTCCTGCCTGCCCGCCTTTTCCAGTCCCCACTGACCTCGGCATCTTTGGCTTGGCGATACGGTGCCGGGATGGTGGTGCTACGGTGTGTATCCCATGGGGAGCGCTCCCCATGGGATACACACCGTAGCCCAACCGCATCAGCAGGCTATCCCCAGCGTGCCGCCATGGTAACAGCGCCGCCCTGAGCGCGAGGGGGAAAGATTGAATGGGGGCCTTGCTTTTTCGTCTGTGTTCCAGTTAGTCTGCGCGTTGTTGCGTCCAAAACCTTAGCATATTCTATGAATTCGATTCCAAACCAGAGCATGAACCCTGGCGAGTCCCGCCGCACTTTCATCAAGAAGGCCGCCAGCGTGGCCGCGGCGGTCAGCGCCACCAATCTGTTCAAGACCCCCGTGTACGGCCAGAACCAGGCGCCTTCGACCGGCCGGGTCCTTGGCGCCAATGACCGCATCAACGTGGCCTACATCGGCACCGGCAAGCAGGGCATGCTCCACGTCAACCTGGAAAAGAAACATGCCCAGGACAACAACATTGCCCAGGTGGCGGTGTGCGACGTTTACCAGCGGCATCTGGACCAGGCACGGCAGGCCATCGGCGTGAGCGAGGCCGGCGCATACCGGGATCACCGGAAGCTGCTGGAGCGGAAGGACGTTGACGCCATCATTACGGCAACGACAGACGTGTGGCACGGCCAAGTGAGCATTGACGCGCTGGAGGCGGGGAAACATGTGTTTTGCGAGAAGCCGATGACCCGGTATTTGGCCGAGGCATTCGAGGTCTATGACGCTGTCAAGAAGACCGGCAAGACGTATGTGATCGGCTCGCAAGGCTGCATGGACTCCAAGTGGCACAAGGCGGCGGAGTGGATCAAGGCAGGCAAGCTTGGCCCGCTGGTCTGGGGCCAGGGCTCTTATTGCCGCAACAACAAAAACAACAGCGAGTGGACGTTCCCGGTTGATGCGGGGGTGTCGGAGCAGAACCTGGACTGGGTCCGCTGGCTGGGTAAGGTGCCAAAGATCCCTTTCAACCCCGATCACTACTTTAGCTGGCACAAGTATTACGCGTATAATTCCGGCATTATCGGCAACCTCCTGCCACACCGCTTCCAACCGCTGATGCTGGCGACCGGCAACCCCGAGTTTCCGCGCCGTGTGGTGGCCACCGGCACACGCAAAGTCTCGACTGACCGCGACATCACCGACACGACCCATTTGCTGACGGAGTTTCCCAGCGGTCTGACCCTGGCGGTAGTCGGGACCACGGTCAATGAGCAGGGCCTGCCCGAGGTCATAAGGGGCCGGAAGGCGACGCTGCATTTCGCCTCAAGCCAGAACCGGGTGGAGCTGAAGCCGGAGGCTATTTTCACGGATGAGCTGGAGGCGGAGGCATTCGCGGACCCACAGCCGCCGGAGAGAATTGAGCGGCTCGAGAAGAACTTCTTCGACTGCATTCGCAGCGGCAAGGTGCCCGTGGCAAACGTTGAACTGGCCATTCGGGCGCAGACGGTGCTCTGCCTGGCGGAGATGTCCGAGCGGCTGGGTTTGGCGCTGTTCTTCGACGAGAAGACGCGGACGGTCAAGACCGGCGACGGCCGCGTCGTGCCGCCGCTGACCTACGACAGCGTGGTGCCGCCGATGGGTTAGGCCTTTTCTGCGAGCAGATCCCGGCGGGCGCCGCTGAGGAGTTGTTCGATGAAAGTGGTGGAATAAACGCCGCGGCGGAAGTTGGGGTCCTGCAGAATCGCCTGCTGGAAAGCGATGGTCGTCTTTACACCAGTGATCATGTACTCACTCAGCGCGCGGCTCATCTTGTCCATGGCATCGCGCCGGTCGCGGCCGACAGTAACGAGCTTGGCAATCATCGAGTCGTAGGACGAGGGAATCGTGTAGCCGGCGTAGGCATGGGTGTCCACGCGGACACCGCGGCCGCCGGGCTGGTAATACATCTCGATCCGCCCGGGGCTGGGACGGAAGTCATCGAAAGCATCTTCCGCGTTGATGCGGCATTCGATGGCGTGGCCCTTGAAGTGAATGTCGCTCTGGGAATGGCGCAGAGGTTCGCCCATCGCAAGCATGATCTGATAGCGCACCAGGTCAATGCCGGTGACTTCCTCAGTAACCGGGTGCTCGACCTGAATGCGCTTGTTCACTTCGAGGAAGTAGAACCGGCCATCGGAGTCCACGATGAATTCCACCGTTCCCGCGTTGGTGTAGTTGGCGGCTTCGGCAATCTTGATCGCGGCCTTGCCCATCCTTTCGCGGAGCTTCTTGAACCGCGGATTGTCCAGCAGCGGTGAAGGGGCTTCCTCGACGACCTTCTGATTGCGGCGCTGGATGGAGCAATCCCGCTCGCCCAGGTGAATGATGTGGCCTTTATGGTCGCCCAGAATTTGGAACTCAATGTGGTGAGGGTTCTCGATGAACTTCTCGACATATACCCCGGAGTTGCCGAAGGCCTTCTCAGCCTCGCCGCGCGCGGTGTGAAAGCCTTTAACCAGCGAGATGTCATTATGAGCGACCCGCATGCCCCGGCCACCACCGCCGGCGATGGCTTTGATCATCACCGGGTAACCGATGCGCTTGGCCACCATCAGGGCGTCCTGCTCGGTGTCCACCACTCCGTCCGAACCGGGAGGCGTGGGCACGTCTGCCTTCTTGGCCAATGCCCGGCTGACAGCCTTGTCCTCCAGGGCATTCATAGCGCGAGAGTTTGGGCCGATAAAGCGGATGTTGCAGCTCTCGCAGACATCCGCGAAGTGGGCATTCTCGGCCAGGAAACCATAACCGGGATGGATGGCATCCACATCGGTGATTTCCGCCGCGCTGACGATCCGGTCAATCCGCAGGTAGCTTTCGCCAGCAGGAGCTTTGCCGATACAGATAGCTTCGTCGGCCAACTGGACGTGCATCGAGTTGGCGTCCGCTTCCGAGTAGATCGCCACGGTGCGGATATTGAGTTCCTTGCAGGCGCGAATGATGCGCACGGCGATTTCGCCGCGATTGGCGACCAGAATTTTCTCGAACATGCCTGGAGACGTTGAAGCGTTAAGTCGTTAAGGCGAAACCCGTGGCCAAAACATCCTTAATCCGGTTCAGGAGGGGCGGAGCTTGAACAGAGCCTGGCCGAATTCCACCGGTTTGGCGTTCTCTACCAGCACCTGTGTAATGACCCCCTTGGCTTCAGCTTTGATCTCGTTCATCACCTTCATAGCCTCGATGATGCACACCACCGTGTCGGCGTTGACCTCGGTGCCCACCTCGACGTAGGGGGCGGATTCGGGGGACGGCGCGCGGTAGAACGTGCCAATCATGGGGGACTTGATTTCAAGTTCATTGCTGGCAGGCACTGCGGTGGGGGGGGGTGCCGGGGCAGGAACCGCCACCACTGGTGGCTGGGCATAGACTACGGGGGGCGGATCTTCATTACTGACCACAGAACTACCCCCGTTCGCTCCGCGCCTAAGCCTGATCTTGAAGTCCTGCTTTTCGAGTTCGAACTCCGTTACGGCGTTCTTCCTCATCAGGTCAATAATGGCTTTAATGTCTTTTAGGTCCACAGTTGTTTGTTGCCTTACGCCAAACCTACTATCTTAATTGAGCAAGACGCTAGCAAACCCGTCCGATGTCGTCAACAGACAATCTCCAGGCAAAATTAGGGTGGATTTCGGCCGAGTTTAAGCCTTAGAAACGCCCCAACACAGCGCGAAAAGGGCCATGCGAGGCGCCATTATTACCTCGCGTTAACGTTAACGGCAGCCTCCAAGGCCAATAAGTAGGAATTGGCTCCAAAACCGAGGATTTGGCCGCAACAAACCGGGGCGATAATCGATATATGCCGGAATTTTTCCCGGGCGTGAATGTTCGAAAGGTGGACTTCGATGGTAGGTATGCCGACGGCGGCAATGGCATCGCGCAGGGCGACGCTAGTATGGGTGTAGGCAGCGGCGTTCAAGACGATGGCGTCAAACCTCCCCTTGGCCTGCTGAATCCAAGAGATCAGTTCACCTTCCTGATTGGATTGGTGGAATTCCACTGCCGCCTTGAGCTTCTTGGCCCGGGCGCGGACTTTGGCCTCGATTTCGGCCAGAGTCGTCCGCCCGTAAACCTCAGGCTCCCGCTGGCCAAGCAGGTTCAGGTTCGGGCCGTTGAGGAACAGGATTCTCATTCCGGTGCCCGAAACTAGCGGCTTTGGGCTCTGTTGTCGAGTGGATTCCTGACGGACTTGGGCGGATGTGAGCCGTTGGTGTTCTTGATGCCCAAGAGCCAGCCCAGGAAGGCAAAAACTGGCCAGGCGAGAGCGGGGATATAAAGCCCAAATTCGACCAGACCTTGCAGGCTCCAACCAAGTGCCCCCAGCCAGACCGCGAAGACCTGCCAATTGTCGTGCCCCGTGGCTGAACTCTCGCCCGCACGGGGAAAACTGCATACCAATGCACTCACAATGAACAGGGTGTAGGCCAGGAAGCCCACAAAACCGGAGTCAGAAGCCTGCTGCAAGTAGTCGTTGTGCGTCAGGCGCGCCATTTCGGATTCCGGACGCTTGACCTTCTGATAGGCGCTCGCGAAGGTGCCGGGACCGGTGCCGAGCAGAGGTTTGTCCATGGCGGTTTGGACCGCAGCGCCCCAATAGTCGAACCGTGCGCCGACGCTTGTTGCGCCCTTTTGAAAGAACACCGCGTGCCGCCAGAAGAAACCAGCCAGCCCGGCCAGCAGAATCGCGGTCACGAGGGCGAGTTTGAGCTGCCGGCTGAAGGGAAAGCGCAGCAACCCGACCAGTCCAATCAACAGCATCAGCAGCCAGCCGCCCTTCGAGCCCGACCAGTAGAGGCAGGCCAGGCCAGCGACTCCGACCACGCCCATCAGAAACCACCGGGCGGCCGGGGTCAGAATCGCGCGCAACTGCCACAGGCCTGCCAATGTGGCAGGCAGCAGCAGCAGCAACGCTCCAGCCAGAGTATTGGGATAAAAGAGCGTTGCGAAGATGCGGTTGCTGTTGATCTTCTTGAGGTAATCCGGGGAGACCTCCGTCAGCCCGGGATACACGTAGAGAAAGAAGTAACGGCGCGAAGCCTCCAAACCGCCGAGGTGTTGCTCCCAGCCTGCTGCCAGGACGATAAGGAAACCGCCCAGCAAGCCGGCCCAGAACAGCCAGAGTCGTCGAACACGGCTAAGAGAAAAGTAACCCAGGTAGAAGCAAACGGCACACGCAATAAAGTGCTTCAAGGTGGCTTCGGTGAGAGTGGGCTCGGCCGATTTTGTGCTGGCAATGCATTGCCAAACCAGCCAGACCATCGGTAAAACGACCACCCACCAAGGCGCAGATAATTTCCAGCGCGCGACGGAGACCCCAACCAGGGCGGTCAACGCCAGCAATCCATACGCCCAGCCGATTGGCCACGGATAGCTGAACAGGAACTCGTTCAACTGGGTCGGGGCGGTGACCCACTTCTCTGTAATGGGCGGATTGCCGAACTTCAGGAGCGATAATCCCAGGAGTACGCCGAACATCCCGGCGAACACAGCAGGTAGCAGGTCACTGCGCTGGGCTCCCACGGCTGGCGGTTCGGGCTTCATGGTTGGCGAGACCGCCCCACCCGGTCAGCCAGGAACTGTCGTCTCGACCAATGCATGGCACTGCCGGTCAACACCGCCAAAGCGATAGCCCAGCCTGGCCGACGCCCCGCTTCCATGGAAAGATCCGCCGCCTTGGTAGCGGCGCCCGATTGCGTCCGCTGAGGCCTGAACTCGAAGCCTGTCCGGCAGGAGAGTTCCCATACCAGTGCGTGTCATAGATTGAGCTTCAGCAGCCCAACCTCCAGGGCCAGCGCCTCCTGAACATTGGTGTGGAGCCAGCGTTGGAGTTGCTCGATGATGCGCAGGTTCTCCAGGGCGGCTTTGGGCGAGATACGCCTGGCCACGCGCTGGGTCCCCACCAACCGCGGAAACGCCAGCAACGAGTTGACTCCTGATTCAGGACCTTGGAGTCTGGCCTTTGGGCTCTCGCCTTCTGCCAACGTCTGGAACCACACATCGCGCAGCCACCATTGCAGGGCGAGGAGAAAATCGGACCGCTGGCGGCGATACTCGGCTTCCACGGCGGCTTTGAATTCCTGCTCCCACCGATCGCGCAGGTCCTCTTCAGCGTCCTCGTATTTCTCCAGCGGCGAGCGTGCGGTAAGCGTCTCCTCGATGCTTGTCCGGACTGCATTGAGCTTTCGCAGCAGCACATCCATGAGGCGATAGCGGCCTAGCAGGCTCTTCTGCTCCGCCGCCGCCATCTCGCTGAAAGTCGTCAGCCACTCCATTTGCGCCGGCGCCAACAGTTGCGGTCCTTCGGCGGCGAAGTTCAAGCGCAAGCACCGTGACAGGATAGTTTCAAGCAGCCGCTGCGGCTCGGTGGTCAGGAGAATCAGGACGGAGTGAGGCGGGGGCTCTTCGAGGGTCTTGAGGAAGGCATTAGCCGCATTCTCGTTCATCCGGTCGGCGGCGACGAGGATGCCGAACTTGTATTGGCTCTCGGCCGGCTTGAGATTGACCGCGTCCAGCAGCACACGTGGCGGGCCGTCCTCGCGGTGGACGATCTGGTTGATCTTTATCTGGCGCAGCTTGGACACAGGACGCACCCAGAAGACATCAGCGTGATTGCCGTCCTCAACTTTCTGGCAGTTCAGACATCGGTCGCAGCAGTCAACGGCCACACCGCTCCGCTTAACTGGGTGCAGGCAATTGAGGGTCTTGGCCAGCGTCCGCGCAAGCGCTTCCAACTCATCGAGCTTGTGGCCGGTGAAGAGGTAGGCATGGGCCAACCGCCTGCGCTCGAGCGAGCGTTGCAGCAACTCCACGCTTTGCGCTTGTGCCGGAAAGTCTTTGAATGCCATTGCAACTGTTATAGTGGGCCCGGCAGGAGAAGGGAAGCGGGCATTTCTTCCTCGCTATGGCCCGCCGGCACCTCTCTGAGCAGGGGCGTCTCGCCGAGCGGACCTGGATCAGGTAAAGACCGCACGTTTCGGCGAATAGCCTCTGACTTGCATTTTGGGCTTTGAAAACCGGGCGGGATGCGTAGGCTGGGCGCACGCTTATGGCAAAACAACAATACCAATTCTGTTTCGGTCCCTGGAATATCAGCGAAGGTCAGGATCCCTACGGCCCGCCCACACGGCCGGCCCAGACGTTCGACTGGAAGCTCAAACAACTCAAGAAGCTCGGCTTCGACGCCATGATGTTTCATGACGACGACGCGGTGCCGGACATTGACGGAAAGTCTGACGCGCAGTTGCGCAAGGAATCCAAGGAGCTGAAGACGAAGCTGGCGGATGCGGGCGTGGCGGCGGAGATGGTGGCGCCGCGGCTGTGGTTCAGCCCCAAGACGATTGACGGGGCCTACACGAACAACGACCCGAAGTGCCGGCAGTATGCCATCGAGCGCTCGCTGCGGTGCATTGACGTGGCGAATTACCTGGGCACGGATCTGATCGTGCTGTGGCTGGCGCGAGAAGGCACCTACCTGCGGGAAGCCAAGAATGGCCGACGCAGCGTTGACCTGCTGGTGCAGGCGCTGGACAAGATGCTCGCGCATGACCGCAGAATACGCATTTCGATCGAACCCAAGCCCAATGAGCCGATGGATCATGCGTATGTGCCAACCATCGGCCACGCGCTTGCGATTGCGCAATTGACACGCGACCCGAAGCGGGTGGGCTGCCTCATTGAATCAGCCCACGCCATCCTGGCGGGGCTGGATCCGGCCGATGAAATTGATTTCGCGATGGCCTTCGGCAAGCTTTGGTCGCTGCACCTCAACGACCAGAACGGGCTTAAGTTTGACCAGGACAAGCCTTTCGCCAGCTCGAACCTGCGAGTCGCATTCAATCAGGTGCGGGCGCTGGAGCGCAACGGCTATGGGAAGAATGGCGAATATGTGTGCTTCGACGTGCATCCGTTCCGGTCAACAAAGGTCGAGCACTGGCTGGCGCACCTGAGCAACAGCCGGCGCACGTTCATGAAGCTGGTGCGCAAGGCGCGGACGTTCGACGAGAAGGCGGCGCGGCAGCTCGTGGCCGACCGCAATTACGCGGCGCTGGACCAGATGGTGCTGGAGCACCTGATGGGCGAGTAGTTGCGCGGAGCGCGGAAGGCAAACGGGAGCAGGCCACCCCTGCCCTGCCCTTTTCCCACGAAATCAGTAAGCCGCCCGGTCGCCGGGCGGCTTACAATTCTTTTACACTTCTGTTGCCGGGCCGTGACAAGTTTGGATGGCCGACGGGCTAGCTTGGGCGCATAATGATGCCATGAAGAAGGTCGCGCTGGTATTCGTGCTGGCGGTGCTGGGGCCGAGCCTGGTGCTGGCCTGGCTGGCGGTGCGTTCGCTGCGCGACCAGCAGTTCATTCTGGAACGGCAGCAGTCGCTGCTCTACCAAGGCGTGGCAGACGCGAAGGCGAAGGAGGTGCAGGACGCGCTGGCGGAGTGCCAGCGCAGCTTTGTGGGCCAGGTGGCGAAGCTGCTGAGGCCAGACAACACGAAGCGCGTCACCGTCATGTTTGATGACCTGCTGCGGAAGGACTGGCCGCTGGCGCAAGTGGGTTTCGCGGTGAGCCTGGCCGGCGATATCATTGCGCCCACGGTCCTGGGGGGGGCCGAAGCGCGCCGATTCCTGGACGACAATGGCCGATTCCTGGCCAATCGGGAGATTGCCAACGTGTACGCCAATTACTCGCAGGTTCTCAACATTGGCAACAACGCGATGCTACAGAACTCTGTGGAGCCGGAGACCCAAAACGCAATCAGGCAAGCCGGGGTGAACACGTTTCAGCAGCGGAGCGTGGTGCCCCAGCAACAGGCCATTGACAATCAGCGGGCGGCGCAGACGGAGCAGGGTCAGTTTTCCCGGCTGCTGGCGGCGTCGGCGGAGTTCCGGCAGGTGATCGGCGAAGAGAGCGAGGGAACCATCGCGCGCTTCGTGGACAACAAGCTGGACGTGCTGGTGTGGCATCGGCCGCCGAACCAGTCGAACCTGGTCTTCGGCGCGCAATTGGCCTTGTCCCGGCTGGTGGAGGGGTTGAGCGCGGGGGTGCGCCAGATCGAGCCGGCGCTGCGGGAGGAGATTTGCGTGGCGCTGCTGGATGACACGGCCAAGCCCGTCGCGCTGTCGCATCCGGGGTTTCGGGCCACATGGAAGCGGCCGTTCGTGGCGACGGAGATCGGGGAGGCGCTGCCGCATTGGGAGGTGGCGGTTTACCTGTTGAACCCGGCAAAGCTGTCGCAGTCGGCGCGCCTGGTGACGCTGACGCTAGGGCTGTTGATCGGGGTGCTGTTGCTGGCGATCGGGATCGGGAGTTGGCTGATTGTCACGGACCTGAACCGACAACTCACCCTGGCGCGGCAGAAGACGGACTTCGTCAGCAACGTCTCACACGAGTTGAAGACGCCGCTTACTTCGATTCGCATGTTCGCGGAACTGCTGGCCGAAGGGCGCGTAAACGACCGGGCGAAGCAGCGCTCATACCTGGGGATCATCACGGCGGAGACGGCGCGGCTGACGCGGCTGATCAATAACGTGCTGGACTTTGCCCGCATCGAACGGGGTGAGAAGAAATACCAGTTCCAGGAGTGCGACCTGATCGGGGTAATCCGCGAGACTGCGGAAATCTACCGGCCGCACCTGGAAGCCAACGGATTTCGGTTCGAATGCGATCTACCCGACGAGCCAGTGCGCTTGAACGGTGATCGGGACGCGCTGGCCCAAGTGGTGGTGAACCTGTTGTCCAACGCGGAGAAGTACTCCGACCGCCGGAAAGAAATCACGCTGCGGGTGGCACAGCCCGGTCGCCCCTCGCGATGCGTGGAGGTCAATGTGCTGGATCGAGGCATGGGGGTGCCGACGGGTTGCGCGGAGAAGATATTCGAAAAGTTCTACCGCGCACACGATTCGCTCGGTAATGGAATCCAAGGCTCCGGCCTGGGCCTGACGCTGGCCCGGCAAATCGCGCGGGCACACGGAGGCGATGTGACCTATGAACCGCGCGAAGGAGGCGGGAGCCGCTTTACTCTGAAA
This sequence comes from Candidatus Paceibacterota bacterium, assembly GCA_035452965.1. Lineage (NCBI taxonomy): Bacteria > Bacillati > Minisyncoccota > Minisyncoccota bacterium. The sequence continues at coordinate 13,407 of DAOTCE010000011.1, forward strand.
CTGCCGGTGATGCAGCCGGCCTGAACACCATGAAGACCAAAGTACTGATCGTCGAAGATGATCCGCATATCCTGCTCGGGCTGGAGGAGGTGCTCAAGAGCGACGGGTTCGATGTAGCAGTGTGTAATCGCGGGGACCAGGCGATTGACGCTGTCCGCAAGCACCGCCCGGCACTGGTGTTGTTGGACGTGATGCTGCCCGGTGCGAGCGGCTACGACATCTGCAAAGAGCTTCGCGCCAAGAAGGTCGCCACACCCATCCTGGTGCTCACCGCCAAAGGCCAGGAGATAGACAAAGTGGTGGGACTGAACCTGGGAGCGGATGATTACGTGACCAAGCCGTTTGGCGTGCGCGAGTTGCTGGCGCGGATTCATGCCCTGCTCCGGCGCACCGAGGCGGCTGCCTCGAACGATCCAGCGGCGCAAACGCCATTTCAAATCGGGGCCGCCACCATTGACCCCAAGACGTTTCAGTTAAAGCGCGGGAGCACAGTGGAAGAACTCACCGAGAGGCAGTTAAAGCTGCTCCAAATGTTCCATGCGCATCCGGGCGAGGTGTTGTCGCGCGACCGGTTGCTGAACAAGGTCTGGGGCTACAACTATTACGGCACAACGCGCACGCTGGACCAGGTGATTGTGCAATTGCGCAAGAAGTTGGGTGACAACGGGGACGAGCCCCAACACTTGGTGACGGTGCATGGGGTCGGCTATAAGCTGGTGCTGTAGTGTGGGGATTGTCCACCCGAACCTTCAGCCGTGCTCTCTTGACGCTGCTCGTGAAATGCAAAAGGGGAGCGACTGGCAGATGTGCGCGCTACCCATAACTCCAGCCGTTGACTCTCGCCGCAAACGGCGGACACTACTGCTGTCATGACGGCCCCCGGCGATCCAGCGGTCGAGTTGCGAGGACTGACCAAGCGCTTTGGCAGCGTGCTGGCAAACGCTGGCGTGGACTTGCGGGTGGCGCCCGGCACGATCCACGGCGTCATCGGGGAGAACGGCGCAGGCAAATCCACGGCAATGAAGATTCTCTACGGCATGTTGCACCCGGACGCTGGGGAGATCTTCCTTGGCGGCAGGAAATGTGTTTGGGCCTCGCCCTCGGACGCCATTGCTGCGGGGGTTGGCATGGTGCACCAACATTTCATGCTCGCCGCACCATACTCCGCGCTGGATAACATCCTGCTGGGAGCCGAGCCGCTCCGGTACCGCGTGATAGACCGCAAGGGTGCCCGCGCGCGCCTGGAAACTCTGGCGCGCCAATATGGGTTGCCGGTGGATTGGGACCGCCCCGTCGAGGAGTTGCCCGTCGGTTTGCAGCAGCGCGTGGAAATCCTGAAGCTGCTCTATCGCGAGGCGCGCATTCTTATCCTGGACGAACCGACTGCGGTGCTAACCCCGCAGGAAACGAACGATTTGTTTGGCAACCTCGAGAAGCTGCGCGCGGAAGGCAAGACTGTTTTGCTGGTCACCCACAAGCTCAAAGACGTGATGTCCTTCACCGATCGCGCAACGGTGTTTCGCGGCGGCAAAGTGACCGGCGAAGTGGAGACGTCCCGGACCAATCCGCAGGAGCTTGCCAGCTTGATGGTGGGGCGAAAGGTGATGCTAAGCATTGATGTCCCGCCCGCCCGCCCGCGCGCGGAGCTGGCGCTGGAAGTCGCTGAGCTCACCCTGACGGGTCCAGCCGGCAGCCGACACCGACTCTCGCAGGTCAGCTTCGCAGTGAAGCATGGTGAGATTTTGGGCGTCGCCGGCGTTGAAGGCAACGGCCAGACAGAGCTGCTGCAAACGCTGCTGCATCCGCGCGAGTTCCGCGCCCGGATTTCCGGGACTGTCCGCATTTGCGGCGAAGAGGTGGATAGCTTTGATACTCTGAGGATTCGCGACCTGGGAGTCGCGGTCATTCCTGAAGATCGTCAACAGGAAGGGCTGTTGCTGGAACAGCCCGTCAGCGAGAGTTTCCTTTTAGGCCATCAACGGAGCCCTGCTTTCAGCCGTGCAGGCTTCCTCCGCTTGAATGCTCTGGCCCGCATAGCCGCACAAGCAGTCACGGATCACGACATTCGTCCACCGCACTTGACCTTGCTGGCAGGCAAGCTCTCCGGCGGCAACCAGCAGAAGCTCATCGTGGCGCGGGAATTCCAGCGCCACCCGCGGGTCCTGATCGCGGCACACCCCACGCGCGGGGTGGATGTTGGCGCGATTGAGTTCATCCATTCCCGCATCGTTCGAGCCCGCGACGAAGGCGCCGGTGTGCTGCTCGTCAGCTCTGATTTGGACGAAGTCCTAACCCTGTCAGACCGCGTCCTGGTGATGTTCGAAGGCCGCATCGTCGCCGAATACCGCCGCGGTGAAGTCGACGAGCGGGAATTGGGCCTGAAAATTGGAGGGGTATGAACAAAACGCGGATGGTGGAGCCGAGGGGGTTCGAACCCCTGACCTCCTGAATGCCATTCAGGCGCTCTACCAACTGAGCTACGACCCCATCCGGAGCGAGGCAAAATGTATGACCCTGGCCGAAATTGTCAAAGGCATTTTGCGCTTTGATCTGCCCGCCCCGGACTTTAGCCTGCGGACGTGAACGAGACCGTGCCGAGCGTTACGGTGCTGATCGCGGCCCGCCCTGCCCAACCCGAGGTCAAAGCCGTGGCCGCCAGCCGTGCCTTGGATTACCCGGCTGACCGCTTGGAGATACTTGTTGCGCGTGGGAAGCAGCCTTCCGTTCAGCGCAATACCGCGCTGAGGGCCGCGCACGGAGAGCTTATCTACTTTCTGGACGACGACTCGGTACCCGAACCCGCCAACCTGCGCCACGCGGTGGCCCATTTCCACGATCCGACGGTGCAGATGGTGGGGGGGCCGAACGTATGCCCAGCCGAGGCACCGCCGCTTGAGCAGGTCTTTGCGCGAGTGCTGGCAAGCTGGCTGGCTTTTGGGCCAAGCCGCGCCCGCTATTCCGCGGTCGGGCAGGTGCGCGAGTCGAGCGAGAAAGAACTCATCTTGTGCAACCTGGTGGCACGCCGCCAGGCCATGCTGGAATTGGGCGGGTTCAATGAGGCGCTCTATCCGAACGAGGAGAACGCGCTCATGGATTTGTTGCAGAAGCGCGGAGGGAAGCTGATTTACGATCCGCAACTGCTCGTGCGCCGCCGTCCGCGTTCCAGCCTCAGATCCTTCTCCAGGATGCTGATGACTTACGGGCGGGGCCGGGCCGAGCAGTTCCGTGTGCACCCGACCTTCGGCTCGGCGCTCAACTTCGTGCCACCACTCTTTTGCTTGTATTTGCTGGCGCTGCCTTTGCTGCTAGCTCTCACACCAGTTAATTGGGTTTGCTTTGTGCCGCTCGCGGTTTATGCCCTCGCCGTTCTCGCACAGGGGATGGCTCTCGCAGCGGGTGGGCAAGTTTGGCAGAGCCTGGCTGCGGTCCCGCTGATTGTGTTGACGCATATCCTCTACGGCCTGGGCTTCTGGCGCGGACTGTTCACTCCGCTGAAGCCCCCGGAACAGCGCCCTTCGATCGAGGTGGCACTGGAGACGGTGACCCTGTGACCGGGTATTCTGGGAATGAACAATCCAGTATGGACGAATGCCATCAAGAGCTGCTCAGACCCGCGGCGGGCGAAGCACTTTTTTGACCTGCTCGCGGGCGCCAGCCCTGGATCAGCGCTCCAGGCCGCCTCGGCTGAGCAGGCGCGCGTGCTGGCAGCACTCTTCAGCGGCTCTCAGGCTCTGAGCAACCTGCTAGTGGCCAAGCCGGATTGGCTGGGCGTGCTGGAGCCGGAAACGTTGCAGTTCCCCCGGCGCAAGCAGGGTCTTGGGAATGAGGTCGGCCGGTGGTTGAAACCTCTGTTGGCGACCTCGAGTTTCGAGGCAGCGCTGACGCGCTTGCGCGAGTTCAAACAGAGGGAGATGCTACGCATCGCCGCACGCGACCTGGCAAGGCTCAGCAAGTTATCCGAGATTATGCAGGAACTTTCCGACGTGGCGGACGTCTGCCTGGAAGTGGTCTGGCAAGTTTGCCACCGGCAGCTTGCCGGGCGTTACGGCGTGCCCTGTCACCGGGATGCGAACGGACGCTGGCAGCCGACCGCGGGCTGCGTTCTGGGCATGGGCAAGCTCGGTGGGCAAGAGCTCAACTACAGCTCGGATGTGGACGTGCTGTTCGCTTACAGCGAGGAGGGAAGTGTCTTCAGGCAGCCTCCCACCGGCAGCGAATCGCTCCGCTCAGTCCTGACCAACCATCTTTTCTTCAACCGCCTGGCCGAGGCGTTCATCGCCGAAGTAAGCCGCAGGACACCGGAGGGATGGCTCTATCGGATTGATCTGCGGTTGCGCCCCGAGGGAGACGCGGGGCCGTTGACCCGCTCGCTCGCCGGCTTCGAGAACTACTACGCGCAGTGGGGGCAGACCTGGGAACGGATGATGCTGATCAAGGCGCGCGGCGTGGCGGGCGATGGGACGCTGGCGGCGGAGTTCCTGGAGATGGTGCAACCGTTCCGTTATCCACGATCCATCAACGAAGACGCGTTGCGGGAAGTGGTGGCCATGAAAGGCCGTATCGAGCGTGACGTGCTCAAGGCGGATGAGCTGGATCGCAATGTGAAGCTCGGGCGGGGAGGCATTCGCGAGGTCGAGTTTGTGGCACAGGCGCTGCAGACCCTGCATGCAGGTCGGCAACCTTTTCTGCAGGGCGCCCAGACCCTCCCATGTCTGGGCAAGCTGGCTCAATACGGACTCCTCTCAGAAGACGAATCCCGGCGGCTCGCCTCGGCATATGGCTTCTTGCGCGAGGTGGAACACCGCCTGCAGATGGAGGAGAACCTGCAAACGCACACCATACCCACCGACCACCGGACCCAGAAACGCCTGGCAGGCTTGATGGGCATTGCGACAAGAAAGGACTTCGAAGCCGCGCGCCAAACCCACACGGAGAATGTCCGACGGATATTCGACCGGCTGCTGAAAGAGACTGCCGGCGAAAGTGAATCGCCCTCCCTGTTCCCGGGCCAATTTGAGGGCGCCGAGGAAGAATGGAAGAAGCTCCTGACCGACCATACCTTCAAGGACCCGGACAAGGCGTTCCGCGTACTGCGGGAGTTTGTCGAGGGCCCAGGGTATGTTCACGTATCACCGCGAACGAGCGACCTGGCGCATCAGTTGCTGCCGCGACTCTTCGCGCTGTGTCCGCAGCCCGCGGGCCGGAACGTTTCGCGAAGGCGTCCGCGCGGACGTTTCGGAGAAACGTCCTTACCGGCAGCAACGGTGCCGCTTTCTGATCCGGACCGCGTGGTGACGAGGCTCGACAGCTTCATCAGCGCCTACGGGGCGCGGGGGACGCTCTTCGAGCTGTGGCACAGCAACCCTTCGATCTTCGAGCTGCTGGTGCTGCTGTTCGACCGCTCGGAATTCCTGGCAGAGCTGGCCATTCGCACGCCGGACCTGGTAGATGAACTGGTGATGAGCGGCCGGCTGCGCCGGGGAAAGTCAGCGGATGAGACACTGCGGGACCTGCGACACGGGTTGGGCGACCACGACCAACACTTGTGGCTGCGCCGGTATCACCAGGCCGAGCTTATGCGCATCGGCCTGCGAGATATCCTGGGCCTGGCGGACCCCGAGCAGTATTTAACCGAGCTTTCAGGGCTGGCGGAAGCTTGCCTGCAATACGCGCTGGAGGTCGTGATGCGCAAGCACAACGTCAAGCTGCCTCCGTTTGTGATCGTCGGTCTCGGCAAACTTGGCGGCGTAGAGATTGACTACGGCTCGGACCTGGACGTTGTGTTTATAGCCGATTCGACGGCGAGGGACTTGGGCAAACTGACCCGGTTGGCGTTGGAAGCACTGGACTTGCTCTCAGCGCGGACCGAGCAGGGTGTGGTATTTCGAACCGACGCCCGCTTGCGGCCAGACGGCGAGAAAGGCCTCCTGGTCAACACGCTGAGTGCCTATGAGCAGTATTACCGGCAGCGCGCTCAGCTCTGGGAGATCCAATCCCTCACACGCATGCGTGCAGTGGCAGGTGATCCGGAACTGGGCGCTCGTTTCCAGACCCTGGCAGCTTCACTTGTTAATTTCCGGCAGCCGTCGTTGCCGCTGGCAGCCTATGCGCCGGACTGGAAGCACCGGATTCACCAGATGCGCATGCGCATTGAGAAAGAACGCACTCCGCCGGGCAAAGACGATCTGGCCATCAAGACCGGCAAGGGGGGGCTGATGGACGCAGAGTTCATTGCGCAGACACTATGCCTCGAAAACGGCTGGCAGGAGGCGAATACCGTGCACGCCCTGGAGCGGGGACGTGCCGCCAGTGTCATGCCGGATGCGGACAAGCTAATCCAAAATTACCGCCAAGTTCGACGTGTCGAGGGCATCCTGCGGCGGTGGAGTTACGAGGGAGAGACTGTTCTGCCTGACGATCCCGCGCCATATTATCGCGTCTCGGTCCGCTGCGGCTTTACTACGCCGGACGCTTTCCACGAAGCGCTGGCCGGGTGGCGAAGGGCCATGCGCGAGGTGTATTTGAAAGTGTTTCAACAGGTCTGATCGCGGAGGCGGCAGCCGTCTGACTCGTTGGAAACTGCGCGCTCGCTGGGAAACAGCGCCAGAGGACTGGCGCACTCAAGAACTTGTCGACGGAGCGCGAATTCTACATTCGATTGCGCTGCCGATTGGCTTCGTAAAGGAATACCGCGGCGGCGCTGCCGACATTGAGAGAGTCCACCGTGGGGGACATGGGGATGACGGCGGCTTCGTCGCAGGCGGCGAGCACGGCGGGGGAGACCCCGTGACCTTCACTGCCGAAAACGATGCAGCAGTCGCCGGCAAAGTTCACTTGGGAGAGTGTGTGGCCGTCAGCATGCGGATGGGCGGCGACGCACCGAACGCCCAGTTTGCGCAGGTCATGCAGGGCCTGGGTCAGGCTCGCGCTCTCCACGACAGGCAGTTGGAAAATAGCCCCCATCGAACCTCGCACGGCGCGGCGTAAGAATGGACTGCTGCACGTTTCGCCAACGACCAGGGCCTGGGCGTTGAGGGCGGCGCAGTTGCGGACCAGGGCGCCGAGGTTCTCGGCGTTGCTGAGCCCGTCGGCCGCCGTCAGGAGACGCGGCCGCGGGCTGCGCGCGATAATGTCCGCCAGCGTCGGGAGAGGCGGGACTTTCCCCAACGCGAGCAAGCCCTGATACATGGAGTAGCCGGTGAGTGTCTCGAGCAGCGGCTTCTCGGCCACGTAAACCTGGATGGTTTCGGTCCTGGCCTTCAGCAAGGGCTCCAATTCCCGCAGCCATTTTTCCGGGAGCAACATCGAGACGACGCTGAAGTTGCTCTCCAGCAAACGCCGCACAACCTTTTCGCCCTCGGCAACGAAGATGCCTTGCTGCCGGTGTTCCGCCTGCCGCCGCATCGTGCGGTAAGGCTGAAGCTCGGGCAGATCGAAGGACTCAATCCTTTGGGCCTGATACATTTGGGGTGAGCGGGTCCCTGCGCGTCAGTCAAAGTGCCTCGGTGCGTCCCAGTCTCCCTCAGCCCGACCCTCTGTCGCAGGGAGAAAGAAAAGCGAGTGGCAGCCCATCATAATATCAGGGTCGGGCAGGGCTGGGCTTGGGAGGTTAGTTCGAGGCGTACATGGTTAGCCCCGATCTTTTGAAGGCGGTCGCTGACGACGCGGTGCGCCAACTCTGGGAGATTGCACTCGCGGCTCAAGTGGCCCAAGTACAAATGGCGCAGGTCGCCAGACATGATCTGCTCGGCCGTCTCAGCGGCGGCGTCGTTGGACAGATGGCCGTGCCGCCCCAGAATACGCTGCTTCAGGGGCCAGGGGCGTGTCGGACAATCCTGCAGCATCTGAACATCGTGGTTGGCTTCCAGCACCAGCGCATGGGCCGGGCGGATTCGTTCGAGCACCAGGCGGTTTGTATGACCGAGGTCGGTCAGGAATCCGATATTGCCCGCGCTGGTCCGCAGGAGGTAGCCCACAGGATCCTGGGCATCGTGCGGAATGCTGAACGTCTCAACCTGGATGTCGCCCACCTCGAAACTGGCGCCGGTCGCAAACAGGCAGCAGGCCAGCCGCGTTCCATATTGATACTCGACCGCCTCCAGAGTGGGGCGGTTGCCATAGACGGGAATTCCCAACTTCCCATTCAAGGCCGGGAGGCTCTGCACATGGTCCGAGTGTTCGTGCGTGATCAGGATCGCAGTCAGGTTCTCGGGCGCGCGGCCAATCGTGGCGAGGCGCTGGCGAATCTGGCGCAGGCTGAAACCCGCGTCAATGAGGACGCGGGCCTCTTCGGTTTCCACGTAGGCGCAATTGCCACTGGAACCGCTGCCCAAAATGGTTAGGCGAACGGACACGGCTTACCTTACGGACGAGTCGATGCTGGAGCAATGCTTTTCAAAGCACCTGCCCGGCCGCCTGGTTATTTCGGCCGCGTGGCACGATCCTGCAGCCAGGCAACATCGGGATTATCCGGCGAATTGAACCAGTCCCCTACCCCGCCGTTTTCCACCAGCGGCGGCGTGGTGCGAGCGTCGCGCCAGCGCCGCAGTTCTGAATGCCCGTCGGCAAAGGAGAAGCCGCCGGCGAAATGGTGATAGAATCCGGGCAGATCGTAAAAGCCGTAGCGCGCAGGCTGATCTGGCCATCCGGACATTCGCACGGCGAAATTGCCCACGTCAATGCTGTCGGGCCGCATGTCAAGGAAAACGAAGATTTTGGCGGGGCCGGGATTAACCAATTCGGCTTGTTTGAAATACAGCCTGTAGGCGCCAGTATCGAGGCGTTCGCTGTTATCCCAGCCGCCGAAGCCGCCGAGGTAGAAGTTCATGGACATGGTGCGAACGCGCGGCCTGGCTTGACCGTCAACCAGGATGGTTGAACGGTCGGCGGGACATCTCCAGATGGCCAGGTTCTTCCCGCAATACGGCCATAAAGGACTCCTGGTGATGTCGTGGTTCGGGTCCCAGTTGGCGGGGTCCCCGGGGTTCCACCATTGAAGCCAGCCGGTGACCCAGGTCGCGGCGATGGTAGAGGGGTTGCGGGGGTCTTCGCTGGCATACAGCAACCGGTCCTGGTTGTCATCGGAGTACATTCGCCACGCCAAACACAACTGGCGGTGGTTGTTCATGCATTGGATGGCCTGGGCTTTGAGCTTGCCCTTGTTGAGCGCCGGAAGCAGCAGGGCCGCCAGGATGGCGATGATGGCGATGACGACAAGCAGCTCGATCAGCGTGAAGCCGCAGCGGTCAAGCCGCGCGCGCCGAATGTGTCCTGCCTCGCACATCACAGGTAATGATAGTCCCGGTAGGCAAGGCGTTCAAACCCAACGGCGGGATCGAGGCGGGAGGTTAATGACGTTGCGGCTATGGCAGCGTGGGACGTCCCCTTCCGGAAGTGGAGAGAGCCCCAGAACAGCCCGGGGGTGGCGGCGATCTTGCCGGGCCGGTCAATCCTGCGAGAGCTCCTTCAGGGTTCGTTCGAGTTGCTGCCGCAGCACCTCCCGCTCCGCGTCCGACACCTCGCGCGGCACACGCACGGGCTTGCCGATTACCATTTCACAGCGCGAGAATGGCAGGGGGATCTGGAATCGGTCCCAGCTCCTGGCCTGGAGCTTCCAGCCCAGGTAATAGGAGGCCGGGACGATAGGCAAGCCGGTGACTTGGGCCAGGCCCATGACTCCCTCCTGCACCACATAGCAGGGCCCGCGCGGCCCGTCGGGGGTGATGGCCAGGTCATAGCCGCGTTCCGCCCAACCGGTCAATTCGATGAGGGCCTGCGGGCCGCGCCGGCTGGAGGAGCCGCGGACTGGTTGCACGCCGAAGCATTCGAGGATGGCGGCAAGAAAAGCGCCATCTTTGCTGGCGCTGACCAGCGCAGCCAAGCCGGGGGTGTGATTGCGGTGTTTGGCGTAGCCGTAATACGGCACCAGGCAGAGCGCGAGGCGGTTGTGCCACACGCAGTAAATCGCCGGGCCAGTCGCGCTGCCGTCAAAGTAGCCGGAGTGGTCCGTCCATCGGTACCGCAACGTCGCGGAAACGACGCGCACGAGCAGAAATACCAGCCATGCACCCAGCCGCTGGAACCAACGCGGCGCATTCGGCACCACAATGCCGCTCGATCTGCGCTTGCGGGCTGGGCGCGGGGCATTCACGCCTTGGGACGGAGGACTGCTCACAATCGTCAGGCGCCCTTCTTCAAACAAGCGCGGACGAGGTCCTCCACGGTGGCCTGGGGACCCAGCGAGCCCTGGACCTTACGCGCGGCCTCGTGGGCCTCAACCTGTTTGAAGCCCAGCGCCATCAACGCCAGCACGGCGTCGTTGAGCTTTTGATCCTCGGGCGAGCGGGCGCGCTGCGCGCTGGCGGCTTCCCAGGCGCCGGCGGCGCCGATCTTGTCCTTGAGTTCCACCACGATACGCTCCGCTGTCTTCCGGCCCACGCCGGAGATTTGCGACAGCATCTTGATGTCTCCATTGGCCACCGCGCCACGGAAGGCCGTCACGCTGATACCGCTGAGCACATTGAGCGCGATCTTTGGGCCAATGCCGCTGACGGTGTTGATGAGCAGGCGGAACAAATCGCGCTCGGCGGCGCTCATGAAGCCATAGAGCGTGTGCGCGTCTTCCCGCACAACCAAATGCGTCAGGAGTCTTATCTCCTGGCCGGGCTGCGGCAGCTTGTCATAGGACGAAAGCGGAATGAGCGCTTCGTAACCCACGCCATTGACGTCCACGATAACTTGCGTGGGAAGCGCCTCAACCAGTTTGCCGTGCAGGAAGGTAATCATACGCGTTTGGCGGCCTGAAAGCTGTAGCGCCCTTGCTCCTGGGCAAACGCCAGCGCCAGCGCCAGGGCGTCGGCTGCGTCCGGGACGGGTGCTTCGGGCAGGCGCAACATGCGTTGCACCATCTTGGCCACGGCGAGTTTCGACGCCGCGCCGTAGCCGACAATGGCCTGCTTCACCTTGCGCGGAGCCAGCTCATAGACCTCCAAGCCGGCCTCGGCGACCGTGGCCAGCGCCGCGCCGCGAGCCTCGCCCATGATGAGGGCCGTCTGCAGGTTCTGCGCATAGAAGAGCCCCTCGACCACGCACACGGCAAGTTGCCAGCGCCGCGCCACGTCGCGCAGGGTCCGGGCGATCTGCATCAGGCAACGGGAACGTTCCCAACTCGCCGGACAGGATACCACGCCATGCTCCAGAGCTTGAGGACTTGGTTTGGCCAATCGGATCACGCCGTAGCCCGTGCCGCGCAGCGAAGGATCCAGACCCAGAATTAGCTGGTGGGCTTTGGCACTGACCGGCGCGGTGGGCTCGAACACGGCCCTGGCCGCGCGCTTCGGACTGCCGAGGCGCTCCTGCATTTGCCTGAACTGCCGTGGGGTAATACCCATCGGCGCCATAGTGCCAGCACCTCTATGGCCGCAAAAGCAGAAAACGGGGCGGGTGGAGCGGCTATCGCCCTCTTTGGCCGGAGGACGAACGACCGTGGCCGGGCGAAGCAGAGGCTCTCGGCGGTGGGGACGCCGATGGTGCGGGACGGGATTCCATCGCTCGCACCCGAGGGGCCGGTGACGCTGCCGACGGGGTGGATGAGCGCGCTGGCGGCGATGAGAAGCTACGAGACGGGGCGCTGCGCGGCGCCGAGAAACTGGGCGCCGGGGTACCGCGCGACGGCGTGAAAGTGCGCGCTGGAGCGCTGCGTGCCGGTGAGGGACTCGGGTTGTGGCGCGGCACCGATATACTTGGCGCTGGAACTGCGCGAGGAGCCGGGGCCGGCGCTGAGAAGCTCGGAGCCCTGGATGCCGGCTGCCGTTCGCTGCGAACGGACGGCACGACCGCGCGCGAGGTAGATCGAGCCGGCTGTGAATGGGTTGGCGCCCGCCAGGCCGGCGTTGTGACAGGTTGCGGGCGCTCACGCACCGCAGGCCGCGAAATGGTTTCTCGCGACGGTGACGCGGGTGCGGGGCGCGGTGTTTCAATCCTTGGCGCCGGAGGCTGGCTGATGGATTGCCGCGGAGCAGGATCGCTTCTCGCAGGGGCAACCGACGATTGGCGGGAAGGGCTCTCGTGCCGGCTGGCTGCACTGCTGTGTGCCGTGCCTCGGTCTGGACGCTCCGAACGATGGATGATGACAGGGCTGCTCGGCCTGGTTGCAGCCTCCGGTCTCGTGCGAATGGTGTTCGGCTCGGAGCGGGGGCGTGTGATTGTGAGTGAGGGAGACCCAATAGCAGGGTTTTCGGTTCTGGTGGCAAATGACTGCCCGGCACGCGGTTGGGCAGCGGCGCCCACTTCTGGCCTTGGCGATGAGCCCGGCGCGGCTCGTTGCGTCGAGGGGGCAAATGTCGAGCCAACGGTCCCGCTGCGGCTTTCGGTCCTCGTCCGGCGGTTCGAGGGCGAGGCTGTCACTGTGGAGGAGGGAAACTGCGGGCGGGAAACAGCCAGCGTACCCCTGGCGCTGTCGAACCGTTCACCGCGGTTTCCCCGGGCGGCAGGACTATTGACGGGCTGAATGTTGACCTTGCGGACTTCCGTGCGGGTGGCTGCCGCGATCCTTGAGGCGGGAATGCCGCGGTTGAGGACGCGGCGGTTGTTCTCGACGATGGACGCAGACGGAGTCGTCTGGTGATAGGCGCGAAGCGCCTGATCGGACCTCAGGGCATGCCGGTCCAGGTGATGGTCGCGGAAACGACCGGCATCAACGAACGTGTAAGCGCTGGACCTCAAACCAAAGCCGAATCCGGCGCGGACAGGCCGGCCATGGTAGGTAAGACCCACGCCGGGCCTGAAGACGGCGCGCGGCGGCAGTGGCGCCCACCCGCAGTGGTTGCCGCTGTATCTCCAGCAGACCCACGACGGCCCCCAAACTCTGTCCGGCGTCCAGCACCAACCGATTCGATGGTGACGGAACCAGCGGCCGTAATGAAACGGCGCCCAACCCCACGAATAGCCCGAAAGCCAGTACCAGCCACAGTCTGTGTAGAGCCAGCGACCGCCATGGCAGTATGGCTGCCAGGCCGGATTGACAATTACCACTCTCGGCTGCCAGCAAGGCCCCCAGCCGGCAACGTTCACCCAAGTGCCGTAGGGCGCCAGTGAGTCGTAGAAAACAGTGTATCCCGCATCCGCCACCGGGGGCGGCGCCGGTTCCGGAGCCACCTCCGGAACCCCTTCGGACTCTGCGAGCTGCGGGGCGTAAAGCCCGGGCAAGGCAACCTCCTGGGGAAACGCGTTGGTCGTGGGGTCTGAAACGGGCGCCGGCGGCAGTTGCGATGCATCGACTGGAAGCCCCTTCAAAGTCTGGTCGTGCTGAATCATCGCCGTCACCACGGATGCTGGAACTCCAATATCATTGAGGTAGACAATCTCCTCGGCCCCAAGATTAAAGGGGCTCGTCGAGTTGGTGACGAAGGCCAGCATGACGCTTTCCTCCACGCTCGATTCCACCAGTTTGATCAGTTCCAAGGCCGGGGCGGACAGCTTGAGATTGGGCGGCAACGGTTGTTGGGCCGAGATCGGTGTGATATCGGCATTGGCAAGGTCGGAATCCTCGGATTGGGCTTCCACCGCGGCTCCCGGTTCGACCGGGAGTTGAATCCCCTGTGGCTCTGGCGCGGGCTCGATGCCGGCGACGGTGCTGATCCCCTGGCTCGATGCTCGTTGCGAGCTCTCGCACGCCAGCAGCAGGCCCGCCACCGCCACACCCAAAATCGTATTACAGACGGTCCAGCTTTTCATGTTTGGCTATGACAGGCTCTGCTTGATCGCATCACCTGTCACAATCATTAGACTCGACTGCCCCCGGACCTATTCAACGGTTCCCGCGGGATAGCCATTCCTCCAGACCGCACAGTGCCCCAGGAATTCAGGCTGCGGAATTCACTTGCCCGGCGGCTGGCTGGTGAGTTGGACGAGCGCTTCCTTAACCCGCACCACCTGGGCTTCATTGAGCAGCAGGTAGCGGTCGCGACCCGCTGGGGTGGGTGCAAAGCGCGTGAAACCGTCCTCCTCCACCGTCACCTGCCCGGGTGCGGAAAGGCCGAAGTAGCCCCTGTCCGGACGGACGGCATACAAGACGCTCGTGAGGTCCCAGGTGGGCCGTTCATGCGGCGGGGGGTTGTAAAGACAGTAAGCTTCCGCCGCCGGATGGTGCGGGACATAACCGAAATCCCGCTCGATGCTCACTGCCGGGTAAGGCACGGCGATCCCAATCTCGAACCCGCTCCAAATCACCGGCGTGGGCCAGTCCGGAACGAGCCTCTTTGCCGCCGGCAAGTCCTGAACCACGTTGTATTCGCGGTCGTGGTGTGTGGTCCGGAATGAACCGGCCATGACCGACAGCAGCCTCACCTTCTGCCGCACCAGTTCGCGCCCCCCCAGCGGCGACGACGCATCGGCCTGCGTGTCCAGCAGCGCGGCGAAGTTGGAGAAATAGCCCACCTGGATGAGGACCACGGACCGGTCAGGCTGACGGCTGAGGATCCTGCGCAACAAGGCTGTGGCTTCCGGCGCGTCGGAACTGCGCTTGAGGCGGTGTGGATAGCGGGGCTTCCTGCCGTCCCTGGCCTCTGCGAGCGGGAGAAACTTGCTCGGGTCATTCTTCAGCTTTGCGTGGGTGAAGCCGATGGGAATGTCCGGCCGTCCGTAAAACGTGTTCACGGCGCTGACGAAGGGACCCGCCAGTTCGTCAGGCTTGGTAATCGTCACCGCCAGCAACTCGCACTCGCCCCGGCTCTGCAGGGCGTGGATGACTGACAACGCCAGCACGTCGTCCACGTCGTTGCCGATGTCCGTGTCAAAGATGATCTTCACCGGCGCGGCCCCCGCCGCGCAGGCGCAGACCAAGGTGCAAATAACAACTCGGCAGTGAACGAAGAACAGTGAAAGGTAATGCATACGCACAGGGTGTTCCGGGCCTGAGGGTTACGCCGCGTAATACTTCGCCACTTTCCGCACCGCCTTGGCGACCGAGCGGATGTAGTCCTCGTCCATCGCTTCGTTCACTCCGAACCGCAAACATGTCTTGAGGATAGCTTCTGTCTCCGGGCATTTCACCTGGGTGTAATCCATCTTTGTCAGGCCGCACTCCTTGACCGGCCAATGCCCGGCAAAGAAGGAGTGATTCTGGAACATCGGCATGCCATAAACGGGCACGGCGATATAGCCGGCGCTGAAGCTCGCCCCTTCCGCGGCCAGCGCCTTGACGAACGTGGCGCGGTCGCAGCGCAGTTTCTCCGGCACCAGGCGCGCCATGTAGAACCAATACACGCAGCGGTCGTCCGAGCGCACCTGGTGCGTCAGGATGCCGGGAATGCCCTCCAGCTCCGCGGTGAGGAGGTTCCCGAGCCTGGCGCGCTGCGCGGCGATGCCCTCCAGGCGGGTCAGTTGTGCCGCCACAAACGCCGCCTGCAGCTCGGTGATGCGGTAATTTGCGGCCAGGGCCGTGCTTGAATCCTTGGGATTGAGGCGGTTGGTGCCTTTGTCCCCGAACTTGATCAGCAGCGGGCCAAACCGCTCTTCGCTGGTCGTCACCACGCCGCCGTCCCCGCAGGCGATGTGCTTGGTGTCCTGCAGCGAGAAGCAGCTAATCTGCCCCACGCTGGTGATCGGCCTGCCGCGGTAGAGCGTGCCCCACGCTTGAGCACAGTCTTCGACGAGAATCAGCTTATGCTTGTCGGCGATTTCCTTGAGTTCGGCCAGCCGGCACGGGTTGCCGGCCAGGTGAACGGCGATGATCATCCTGGTCCTGGGTGTGATCTTGCGCTCGACATCCGCCGGGTCGAGACAGCCGGTCCGCGGCTCCAGGTCCGCGAAGACCGGCACCGCCTGCTGGAACAACACACCGATAACGGTGCCGATATCGGTGATGCCGGAGGTGATGACCTCGTCGCCGGGCGCGATGCCGGCGGCGGCCACGGCGATGTGCAACGCCGCGCTGCCCGAGGAGCACGGCTGGACATACTTGTGCCCGTAAATGGCACGGAACCGCTCCATGAGCAGCTTGGTTTGCTGGTTGTTCCAGTAGTAGAGCGAGTTCTGTTCGACAGCGGCCCCGAGCTGTCGCAGCTCCGGTTCGCCCCAGCGCCTGGGTTTGGGCGCGGACCGGCTGACGGCTTTCGCTCCGCCGTTGAGCGCAAGCTGGTCGGCGCTGTTTTCAGTGGTCTCAGCCACCCCAAGCTGGCTGGCAGCCAGCAGCACCGAAGTGGAGGCAATGAACTCACGGCGGGAAACCTGGTTGTTAGGTCGCATAGCGTGGTTCAGTGTAGGTCTCAAGCCACCAAGGCCAAGACGAAAATGTCCCGTTGACGCCGTCGTCAGCGCGCAGGTCTGAAGGCGCACGGGAACTGCGCCGGGTGCCAACCGGGCGGGGGACGGAAGGGATTCTACATCCGCCCGTTGAAGCGGTGGATGGTTTCGATCATGGCCACGTAGTTCTCGGTGGGCATGTAGTTGGTGATGGAGTTGCCTGAGCCGCAGGCGTAACCGCCACCGGGCGCGCAGGCCGTGAGAATCTGGCTGGTGCGGCGCCGGACATCGTCCTGCGTGCCGCGGCTCAGCAGGTCCACATCCACGCCGCCCAACACCGCCACACGGGTGCCCCACCACTGCTTGAACTCCTCGACCGGCACGATGACGTCTTCGAAGCTGTGCTTGGCGTCTATGCGCACGTCCTCGATCAGATCGGGCATGACCGCCTCGACGTGCCCGCAACTGTGCAGGAGGAACAGCCGGCCGGTTTGGTGGGCCAGTTCCACGTAGCGCTTGTGCCACGGCAGGATGTAGCGGCGGAGGTGCCGCGGCTGGAGCAAGGTGGCCGTCTTGAATCCCATGTCGTCCCCGAGCCAGATGGCGAAGACGCTCTCCATCTCGCAGAAGACGCGGAAGGCGTCGTAGATGATCTGCCCCACGCGGTCCACCACCGCGCGCACCAGCTCCGGGTCGTCATAGAGCAAGAGCATCATGCCCTCCAGCCCGAGCAGGTTGCTGGACCATTCCAGCACGCCGCCGGAGAACCCGATCAGCCCCATGCCCTCCGGCAGTGCGGCGGCCGCCGCCTCCGCTGCCGCGAAGTCAACCGTCGCCGGCGCCGGCCAGGGGTAGGACTCGAAGTCCGAGGAGGACTTGATCAGGCCCTCATGTTCATTGACCCACTGCCGGTCTCCCGTGGCCGCGGCGGCCGTGTTGCGCGCTGCCAAAGTCTCCATCTGAAACGGAATCTCCGCGCGGGCGCGGTAGTAGTCGTAACCCAGGGCGTGCCAAAGCTGGACGCGCTGTCGGATGGCGTCGCGGAACTGCGGCAGGCCGTTCTGGCGGGCGAGCGGGATCAAAGGCGCGCCATGGAGCGCGGTCAGCGTTTCCTCGGCAATGGCCAGTTCGACGAGCGGGACCCGGTCGCAGGGTTCGCGCTGGAGGACGCGCCGGAACCGCTCAACACTGGGTTCGGGCTTCGGGAGCCGGTGCATAATCGAGCCGTTCCGTTCGCCAGCAAATGAACTCATAACCGCAGCGTTCTAACGTTCAGGCCCGCGAAGCGCAAGTCGCAAGCAAGGTCGTTGATTTCGAGACACCGCCAGCCCTGGGCGCATCAAAGTCTTTATGCACCCGTAGGGCCCGTCTCATTGACACCCCGCTTCAGCGGGGTGGACGACGTGCGCGCAGCCCCCTAACCGCTTCAGCGGTTTCAGGTGTGTACGTAAACCGCTGAAGCGGTTCCCACGCCGCGCCACCGGCCATCACCCCGCTGAAGCGGGGCGTTAATGAAAGGTCAGCAAAGACAGGGGCTTGAAAAGGCCTGCCACCCCATCAAACCTCACTACCAGCATATGCGGAGTGGATTACTCCTGAGGGCAAATCCAGGCTCGTCAGACTTCTTGCCCTCAGTTTACATGGCCACATGCGCCAGTATTCGTTCAGAACCATCTCCAGTGAACACCCGCTCAAGACTCATCTTGTCATGGCGCTGCTCATGGCTTGCCCAACGACCCTGTGGGCCGGGGAAAGTGTTCAATCCGGGCGGCCGGAGGCAAAGCCCGCGGCAGACGCAGCCGGGAGCACTCTCAGCGACGCGGCCTGGCAGACGCTTCGTCGGCAGGCAGTCGAGCGGCCGCGACGGATCATCTTCAACAACGACGGCAATGAGCCGGTCTATTTCTGCAAAGCCGCCACAGCGGAGGAACTCCTGAAGGCCCGCACGAGCCGGCTGGCCGGCTCGCAGGTGGACTCGATTTTCTATTGCACCTGGAGTTCGGGCTTTGGGCTGTTCACGCACAACACGAAGGCGGGCCAGGTCTTCAGCACGCGGGAAGCCATGTTCAAGGACAACCGCACACAGGAGTTTCTGGATAGGAAGCTGGACCCGCTGCAGGTCATGGCGGACTTCGCCCATCAGCACGGGATGGAGCTGTTTTGGTCAATGCGCATGAACGATACCCACGACGGCGCAGGCGCGGACTATGGGCCGGTTATGTTCCGGGCCAACCGGCTGAAGCAGGAGCATCCCGAATGGCTGATCGGCAGCAAAGAACACCCGCCGCGCCACGGCGCCTGGTCGGCGGTGGATTATGGCGTGCCGGAGATTCGGGACCTGGCTTTCCGTTACTGCGCTGAGGTTTGCCGGAACTACCAGGTGAATGGCATCGAGCTGGACTTTTTCCGCCACGCCTTCTTTTTCAGGTGCTCTGGCCGCGGCGAACCCTGCGGCGATGCGGAGTTGGACCAGATGACCGCTCTGGTTCGCCGCATTCGCGCCGCGACGGAAGAGGCGGGCCGGAAATGCAACCGGCCGATTCTGCTGGCCGTCCGCGTGCCCGACTCGACGGATTATTGCCGGTTGATTGGCATTGACCTGGAACGCTGGCTGCGCGAGGGCCTGGTGGATTTGCTGATCGTCAGCGGCTACACGCAACTCAACCCGTGGGAATACAGCGTCCAGCTCGGACACAGGTACGGGGTCAAGGTCTATCCCTCGCTCGATGAGCCGCGCGTGCGGGACGAGGGGGCCCGAAAGCTGCGGGGAACTCCGGCGGCTTACCGGGGCCGCGCGCTTAACGTGTGGCATGCCGGGGCCGACGGGGTTTACCTGTTCAATTTCTTTGATCCGGCCAGCTCACTGTGGCGGGAACTGGGCGACCCCGCCGGCTTGCGCAAGCTCGAACGCACTTACTTTGCCAGCGTCCGGGGCGTCGGCTCGATGCCGGTGCCACACCAGAAGTTCCTGCGTGTGCCGACCTTGAATCCGGCCAGCCCGGTTTCCGTTGCGGCTGGGAAGCCTGGCCGCGTTGTGTTCCGCGTCGGGGAAGACTTTGCCGGTGCCGGCGAGCCGGCGCGAATCTGTCTGCGACTCCGGTTCAAGAACATGCCTGCGGCCGGACAATTCCACGGGTCTTTGAACCAGCAACCGCTGTCAAACGGAGAGATTCGAGATGTCTGGATGGAATACCAGTTGAACGCCAAGGCGCTCTGCGCTGGAATCAATCTGCTGGAAGTGTCCTGCGCCGACTCGCCGGCGGGGCCGTTCTCGCTGCTTGACCTTTGCATTGAGGTCACCCCGGCTGAGGATTGACGCCACCCAGCTCAGAGCCAGCCCGGCCAACACGCCCTGCCCCGCTGATTGTCACTAAACCGCATCGGACTGGCTGCAGGGGTGGCTCCCTGCTGCAGTCCGGTGAGGCTGCCAGGGATGGCAAACGGTCGGATGCCCTGTGAAACGGAATAAGTGCAATAATCTCAGTGGATTATAACGATCGGGCAGAAGAAAACGCCCATCCTGGCCCGGATTTGGCATAAGTGCATCAATCGCAGTCGGTTACGTAGAACTCCTCCCGGATGTCAAGGTTGTATCCACGGTGTGGATACGGTGAGGATACGGTGCGTATACGGTGAGGCTCCCTTGGGCACTGCAACCTGACCGCGAGGTTTGTCAGGTTGAATCGCTCGGGGTCCAGGAAACCGTCCGGCCCATCGGTAGCGCCGGTCTGCTGCCCGGCGGGCTACAAGAACATTTCCTGGCGCCGGGTCGGCAACCAGTTTACCAGGGCTGTGCGCGAGCTGCCCTACGGCTGCCGAATGGCTTCCAGGCTGCTGCGGTTTTCGGTCTTGATGGTGTAGCCGGCGGGAGCGGTGACCTGGTATAGGTGCTTGCCGCCATCTTTGCGCCAGCGGAGCGCGATGGGGCCGTCGGCGGTCGGGAAGCGGCCTTCACACCAGTCCAGGCGGGAGTCGGTGAAGCGGAGCTGGACGAGGTGGTTGACCGTGTCCACGCGGTGCAGGCCCAGCACGTCGCGGTAGAGGACATGCACGGCGCCGTGGGAGGCGAAGCCGTGATTGCAACTGGCGTAGGCGCCGTCGTTCTCCCAGAGCGTCCCGGTGCGGTCGGCCATGTAAAGCTGGTAGGCGAGCGATTCGTCGAGCAATTGCTGGCACAAGCCATATCGGGAGAGCAGTTCCAGCCGCAGGACATTGCCGATGAAGGCATTGGCGGGGTGAACTTCGGGGAAGGCCTTGGTCTGCTTGCGCTGCGGGCCGAAGTCGTTGATCAGGCGCTGCCACAGCTCCGAGTGCGTCTCCGGTTTGGCCACGCCGAAGAAGAACGCGAAGTATTGGCAAACCTCGGTGCGGTTGGTAGTAACCTCCAGCTTGCCGTTGATGCGCTTGGCGTTGTCCACGAAGAACCCATCCCTGAAAGACTGCTGGCGGATGGTCTCGCGGATGCGCTCGGCGTCGTCCGTCAGCTCCGACAGGCCGTACATCCGGCCGACGGCGTCGAGGGCCTTGGCGTAAAGCATGTTGGAGGGGTAATTGACATCCTGCACAAAGGAGTTGGCGGCGGACCACTCGACGAAGACCCAGCTCTCCAGCTTCTCCAGCAGGCCGTTGTCGTTCCGGAACTTCTTGAAGTAGTCCAGCAGCCGCAGGATGCGGGGGCGGAGGGCGTCCACCATCTCGCGGTCGCCGCTGCGGGCGAGGTACTCCTCCAACTCCACAACGAACCACAGCGACCAGTTGGGAATGAACACGCCGTCGTTGTGGTCGGCGGGGTAGCACATGGGCAGCATGCCGTCGGGCAGATGGGCGAACCTGGCGGGCAAGCGGTAGTTCTCGAAGAAGTTCTGCTCGATGCGGGTGTCGCCGCACAGGTCCTTGGCGACACGCGCGGTGAAGAAGCTGTCGCAGAGCCAACCGGCGCGCTCGCGTGAGGGGCAGTCCATGAAGATGTCCAGGGCGTTCTGGCGGAAGGTCTCGCGGCCGGCGGCGAAGAGGCGGTTGAGCCGTTCGTCGCTGGCGGCGAAGTGCGCCTGCCAGACGCCGTCGCTGGCGAACTCGCGGAAGTAGAGCTTCTGCACCTCGCACTCGCCTTCGAGCACGATGAGCTTGAGGTAGCGGAGGGTGTAAGGCTCGAAGGACTCGAACGCGCAGGTGCCCGGCTGCAATTCGCAGGCGATGACGTTCGCGCAGCTCAGGCGCTTCCAGTCCACGTCGTCCCGGGTGAGGATTTCGTCGAAGGTCAGAAACAGACGGGTCGGAGTGCGGCAGTTGAAGCGCGCGCCGATGAAACCGGTGAGGTTGCAGCCGAAGTCCACGATCTGGAAACCATTGGACTTGAGCACCTGCGAGTCTGCCGATGACCAGGGCTGGTTGATGGGCTGGCTGGAGGCGTTGGCAACGGTTTGCAATTCCAGCGAGGGGATGGCCTCCAGGTCCTTTGCCGGGTAACCGCCGAATTTGGGGCCGACTCCGGTCAGGGACCGGTCCCGCCAAGGCTCATCCACCTTGAGGTTAATTCGGACCTGGCCTTGGGAAACGAGCCACGACGGCTGACGGACCGCGTAGTCGGGGTAGTCAACCCGGCGGGGGAGCAGCACTCGCTCGGGCAGGGCGGAGACCTTGACTTCAGCGAACTCCGGGGTCGTGTCCGTGCGCCACCGGCTGTAACCGGGCGCGAGCCGATAAACCTCCGAGAACGTGCGTTGGAAACTGAAGCGCTGCACTTTCTGCAACCGCTCTTTCAGGATGGTGGCAGCAAAGGAGGCCCCCTTGCCGCCCGTGGACGCAATCACAGTGCCGCCGGCAACGACCTCGGCTTGCAGGAACGAAGGTTGGTCGAGCAGGTAGTAACTATTGACGTTGTAACCGGCCACCTCGAAAGCCACCACGTTTTCGCCAGGCTGGAGCCTGGGGGTCAGGTCCCATTCGTCCACGCGGTAGAAGCCGTGCGGACCGCGAGCCGGACCGTGTGCCAGGAATTGGCCATTCAGGAAGACGCGATACACGCTGGCGCCGGTGGCGCGCAGCAGGACTTGCGCCTTTTCGGGAGCCTTGAAGCTCGCGCGGAAGCCGACAAAGAGATTCTTCTCCGTCTCGCGGCCACTAGGCCAGATTGGCTTGGCGGAGAGGAAAGCCGGCGTTGAGGCGGCGAGACTTGTGCAAGGCGGCAGGAATGCAAACAGGGTGAGAGTCAATCGCCAGGCGCCACGCGTAAGCAGGTTTTGCAGGTTCATAATCCGCCCATTGACTTGGCCGATTTGAGGCGGCCATTCAAGACTTAATTGCGTTCAGGCGCAGCAATCAGCGGCAAAGGAGCAGCCGGTAACGGCACAATGCGCTCTTTTCCTGCTGACGCGCCGCCCAGGGACTGATATGCCTTTCGCGCACCATCCGATGCTATGAGACAAGACCGCTGGCTGCGCATCATTCCCGTGGCGCTGGTCATGTACACCATCTCCTACGTGGACCGCACCAACGTCTCCCTGGCGCTCGACCCCACGATCTCGTCCATGATGAAGGACCTGTTCATGGACGACCGGATGAAGGGCGAGGCTGCGGGCATTTTCTTTTTCGGCTACATCCTGCTCCAAATTCCGGGCGGTTATTGGGCGACGGCCTGGAGCCCGCGGAAGATCATCAGCCTGTTCCTGATCTCCTGGGGCGTGTGCGCGGTCGGCTGCGGGCTCGCGCGCACCTTCAGACAATTTGAATTGATGCGCTTCCTCCTGGGTGTCGCCGAAAGCGGCGTGTTCCCGGCGACGATGGTGCTGCTGGCCAACTGGTTTCCGCGGGGAGAACGGGCTCGCGCCAACGCGTACTGGAATCTCTGCCAGCCGCTGGCCGTCGCGGCGACCGCCCCCGTCACCTGCTGGCTGCTGGGCGCCTATGGCTGGCAGAAGATGCTGATCCTGGAAGGGCTGCTGCCCTTTGTCTGGCTCCCCGTCTGGTGGTTCTGCATCCGGGACCATCCACGCGACGCAAAATGGATTTCCGCCGAGGAAAGGAGCTTTCTTGAAACCACTTTGCAGCGGGAAGCCGCCGAGCTGGAGCCGCCCCAGCCTGTCTCGATCTGGGCGCGGCTTTGCGAACGCCCGGTGCTGGTGCTGCTGGCCATGTATTTCCTGCAAAATTGCGCGGCCTACGGCTGCATGACCTTCTTCACCAGCAGCCTGAAAGGCAGGGAGTTCAGCGGGCTGCAGTATGGCATTCTGTTTGGCATTCCCTACGCCCTGACCGCCGTGATCATGGTGCTCAACTCCCGGCACTCGGACAAGACCCGGGAACGCAGGGGACATGTGGCCGCGGTCTATCTCCTGAGCGGTCTGAGCCTCATCCTCAGCGTGGGGCTGCGAGAGCATTTCTGGGTATCCTACGCCTTCATGTGCCTGGCCATCCCCGGCCCCTTCGCCGCCCTGGGCCCCTTTTGGGCCATCCCCAGCGAAACCCTGCCCCGGGCCGCCGTGGGCCTGGTGATCGGCGTAGTCAATGCCTTCGGCAACCTGGGCGGGTTCGCCGGACCCTACATCGCCGGCTGGCTCAAGCAGGAATACCAGAGCCTGCCCGTGGCCTTCAGTGCTTTGGGCGCCGGACTGCTGATCGGCGCCGGGCTGGCTTTCCTGCTTCCGAAAGCCGCTCCCCTGCCAGCGCCGGCTTCGTCTCGCGGAGGCTGCGGTTAGTGTGCCGCACTGTTCCCGGGTCGCGCCATGTCTCTTTGTCAGTGTCGGCAGGGCAATCGGCCCCTGTCTCACAGCGCAGGCGCGGGAGAACGCCCGGCCTGTGCGGAGCGGGGTCGAGGGCATCCGAATGCAAACTGGACGCGCCGTCCCGCGTCCGCTGCAAGCCGCTGGAAGGCCCCGTGAGGTTCGCGCTTCACACAGGCCCGATTGAGTCCGAATAGGTGTTTAGCCGGACTCCCCAGTCCGAGCTGCCTAACTGAAAACTAAGCCGGAGTTCCCGCTCTGAGGACCGCTAAACGGAAGGACAAGAGCCTTCCGTAAAAAACTACTGTTGCCTATTGACGGCGCGGGCTTGATAGGTGGTTTAGGCCGCCTTCCTGAGTTTGTCCAAGTGTTCACGTAGAAAGACTCCGAACTGCCCTATCCGGTTTGCCACAGCCACCTCAAAAAGCCGCTCAACTTCGGCTCGTCCGCCTTTATCGAGTGGGTGGACACGCTTGTATCTCTCGTAATAATCACCTCGTTCAGAAGCCAGCGTAAACTCCGGCACAATAACACTCAACTCCAGAACTCTGCGCTTTTTCCGCAAGCTGACGACTTCGAGCTCTGGCAAATTCATTGGCAGCCATAACCACACCCGGATATCGAGGCGCTCATCTTCAAACGTCATTCGGGCGTAAGCGTCGGGACCGCCATGTATCTCTCCGTTCCATGAAAAGCCGCGATCACGGCTGAGGTATTCCAAATGCTCAAAGCACGGCTCAAAAAACCAAGGCACTTCCTTGGTCAGTTGGGTGCGTAAGGGGACATACATAGCTTTGCCGCCTAACTAAGTGATTATACAGGTCTGCATAACATCCCCTTTTGGAGTGATATCCAAACGTCCCCCCTCCGCGAAGGAAAGGCTTCTCTTCATCAAGGGCCTCTCTACTCCTCGCATGTTCGGCTGTAAAGCACCGTTTTGACGGATTAACACCAGAAAGCCCCCTTGACCGAGCCGGCGCGATGGTCCTAACTGGGTTGCGTGATCCGATGAAAGCCCTCGTCCTCAAACAATACCAGCAGTTCGCCTGCGAAGATGTGCCAACCCCGGAGCCCGGTCCAGCCGACGTCCTCGTCGCGGTCAAAGCCTGCGGCATTTGCGGCAGCGACGTGCACGGGATGGACGGCAGCACTGGCCGGCGCCGCCCTCCCATCATCATGGGCCATGAGGCGGCGGGCGTTATCTCCAAGGTGGGCAATAACGTGACCGGCTGGGCAGCGGGGGACCGTGTCACGTTCGACTCGACCATCTATTGCGGCGAATGCGCCTATTGCCGGCGCGGCCTGATCAACCTGTGCGATCGCCGGCGGGTGCTGGGGGTCTCGTGCGAGGATTACCGGCAGCCCGGCGCGTTCGCGCAATTCGTAGTCGTGCCCCAACATATCCTGTACCGGCTGCCGGATGCCTTGGCCTTCGAGCACGCCGCCCTGGTCGAGCCGTTTTCCATCGCCGTGCACGCAGTTCGCCGCGCACCGCCCACATTGAACGACACCGTCACGGTGGTGGGCGCGGGGATGATCGGCCTGGCCCTGGTGCAAGCGCTCAGCCAGGCCGGCTGCGGGCGGCTCATCGTGGTGGACATCTCCCCGGACCGGCTGGCCCTCGCGGCGGATTTCGGCGCGACCCATACCATCAACTCCGGGGCCGAGGACGCCCTCGCCGCGATTCTCCGATTGACGAACGGCCAGGGCGCTGACTTGGCCTTCGAGGCGGTGGGCCTGACGGCCACGGTCGAGTTGGCCCTGCGCTGCCTGCGCAAAGGCGGCGCCGCAACCCTCGTTGGCAACGTCACCCCCAAGACCGATTTCCCGCTGCAACTGGCCGTGACGCGCGAGTTAACCATCCGCGGCTCGTGCGCTTCGCAAGGGGAATACCCGGCGTGCCTTGACATGCTGGCGCGCGGCGCGTTGCGGGCCGCGCCGCTGATCAGCGCCATCGCCCCGCTGGCCGAGGGCGCCGTCTGGTTCGACCGGCTCTACCGGAAGGAACCCGGATTGCTGAAGGTCGTGCTGAAACCGTGAGGCGCGAAACGTGATGCGGGAGAACTGCAGGAAACGCTTGCCATCATGGCAATGAGAATGAGGACAACTATGAGTGAGAACGCATTTGATCTGACCGGCAAGGTGGCGATCGTCACCGGCACCAGCCGCGGGCTGGGCCAATACTTCGGCCGGGCGCTGGCCCGGGCCGGCGCCGACCTCGTCATCACCAGCCGCGACGCGGCTGCCCTCGCGCCGTTCCAGGCCGAGATTCAGGCCCTGGGCCGCCGCGCATTGCCGCTGGCGCTGGATGTGCGCAAACCCGACAGCGTCCAGGCCATGGCCGAGGCAGCGGTCGCGCATTACGGGAGGATTGACGTGCTCGTCAATAACGCCGGCTGCAACGTGCGCAAACCGGCCCTGGAGGTCACTTGGGACGATTGGAACCTGGTGTTGGACACCAACCTGCGCGGCACCTTCTTCGTCTCCCAGGCCGTCGCGCGGCACATGATCCCGCGGAAGTATGGCCGCATCATCAACATCGGCTCGGTCACCTGCGTCTTCGGCTATGCCGGCCTGGGGCCATACAGCGCCAGTCGCGGCGGCGTCAAACAGCTCACCATGAGCCTCGCCGACGACTGGGGCCTCCACGGCATCACTGTCAATTGCCTGGCCCCCGGCTGGTTCAAAACCCAGCAGAACGCCGTCATGTATGAGAACCAGGAATGGGTCGAATACCTCTGCGACCGCATCCCGCTCAAGCGCCCCGGCCAGCCGCCGGACCTGGAGGGCGCCGTAGTCTTCCTCGCCTCCGACGCCAGCGCCTATATCACCGGCCAGACCCTGCTGGTGGACGGCGGCATCTCCACGGGAGCAACGCGCGCGCTACCCAGGAAGGGGCGTTGACCGCAGCCGGCCAGCCTGCGCCGGCGCCCAAGAACGCCCGCCGGCCACCCCCGCCGCGTCGCGCGAGTTCTTGGCTGCCACCCCCTGTTTCAACTGTCTCAAAACTGGACAGTCCGGGGCGTTTGCACGGTGTAGCCCCGGCCAGAACACGGTGCAACCCCAGTGTGTATCCCATGGGGAGCGCTCCCCATGGGATACACACCGGGGTGTCGCCGGGCTCGCACCGGTGTCTGACCGGTATTTCGGGCGCAATCCAGACTATCGCACTCGAAATGAAAGATATGCTGGTTTCGCCAGGAAAGGGATGCGGCGAGGATGGTCCTGGCGGCGCAAAGGCTGATGAATGACAGGGCCGGCGGCAGGAAGGTTGGCGCGCCCGCGAGCAAATGAGGTTCGCCCGGGCGCTTCCCGCAGGCGGAGAAGGATTTGCTTCCCGGTATCGCTCCGTTATAGGATGCAGCCTGAACACAGTTTGGTTCCGCAGACAGGTCCCGCAGTTGCCTGAGTCGGTATGCCGGCGTCAGGTTTCTCTCTGCCTTTCTAGTGGCGTCCTTGAATAGCGAAACGTGCTCGTATGAAACACATTGTTAGACTTTCCGTCGCCCTCGTCGCAACAATCTCCCTGGCCCTGGCGGCCACCGCCCAGGTGCCCTATGTCATCGTCATCAGCGTGGACGGTCTCGGGGGGACTTATCTGAGCAACTTGTTTGCTCCGACCAATACCGCCTACCCGATTCCAAACTTTACGCGGTTAAGGAACGAGGGCGCGAGCACGCTGGCCGCCCACATTGACAACAACAATTGGGAGACCTTGCCGAACCACACCTCCATCGTCACGGCCCGGCCGAGGGACGGCGCCAACGGCCACGAATGGAGCAGCAATGACAATCCCGCCGTCGGGCAAACGATTCATTCCAAGAAAGGCTCCTACGTGGCCAGTGTCTTCGACGTGGCGCATGACAACGGGCTGAGGACCGGTATGTACGCCAATAAGACCAAGTTCATGCTGTTCGACACCAACACAACCTATACTGGCGGCGGCTCCTATAACGCCCTTTACGGCGCTCCCGACGTGACGGGGCCGGACAACGGGCGCGACAAGGTGGACAACACCTACATCAACGCCGCCCTCGGCGGCGTCATCGTCAATACCTTCATCGCGCAGCAGAAAACCGCCAATCCCAACCACTACGCTTTCCTGCACATTAACGAGCCGGATTCATACGGCCATTCAACGGGGTGGGGCAGCGCGACGTGGTACAGCCAGGTCGTGAACGTAGATACGATGCTGGGCAAGATCTTCAAACTGATCGAGGAGGATGTTCCCGCGATGACGGGCAATACGGCCATCATCCTCACGGCTGACCACGGGACCCAGAGCAGTTACAGCTACCCGGCCCAGCGGTATTCTGTTCCGTTCTTCGTCTGGGGACCCGGGGTGCCCGCGGGCGCGGATCTCTACGCGATGAACGTCGGCAGGCGCCAAGTGGCGTCCGCGTACCCGATGACCACCTATGCCGGCATGCAGCCAATCCGGAATGCTGAAGCCAACAACGTCGCGCTGCAGCTTCTCGGCCTTGGGCCGATACCCGGTTCCACCTTTGACTACGCGCAGGACCTGCGCGTCACGCTGCCGCCCACGCCCGTTATCACCGGCATCTCTCACGATGAACCCGGGACGTTTACCATCAGCGGTTCGGCGGACCGGAGCGGCAAGGTCGTTCTGTGGCAATCGGAGAATCTTGCGGCTCCTGATTGGCAGGCCATCCAGACTAATGCCGTCGCCGCCGGGCCCTTTAGCTTCACCGTTTCGCAGGGATCGGGTTCCATGGCCGTCTTCAGGATGCAAGGCCAATAACGCGCCCTTATTTGCAGGGTTGTCGCCCGCTAATCGCCACGGGCAGGCAAGGAGCGCAGTTCCAGCTTTGTCGGGTCCACCACCACGTGCTTAATGCGCTCGCGTTTCCAGGTGTAGGTGATATGGACCAGACCATCGCTGGTCTGGATGACGGCGGGGTAAGAGAACTCCTTCCGGGGCTGGTCCTCGAGCGTCAGCGCCGCCTGCCACTGCTTGCCGTCCCGGGAAATGGCGACGTTGAGGGGGCTGCGGCCTTTCTGGCAGTGGTTATAGACCAGGAGCTGGCGTCCGTCGCGCAGGGTGACGGCATCGGTGCCTGAGTTGGGATTGGGCAGCGCAGTGAGCGTCATCTGAGCCCAGGTCTTCCCGCCGTCGCCAGACCAGACTTGGAAGATCGAGCCCTGTCTGGTCCGCCCGATCGCCTGGAGGCGATCGTCGGGGTAGCAGAGGATGCTGGGCTGGATGGCGTCGATTGCCTTGCCGTCGTTTACCGGAGGGGTTGCCTGCCACGTCTCGCCCAGATCAGCCGTGCGTTCGAAATGGATGCGCCAGCCGCCTTGTTCGGTGCTGCTGGGGCAGAGGAGGTCGCCGTTGGGGAGTGGCACAGGCTTGTTCTTGCTGGGGCCGAGGATGCCATCCGGCAACCGGCGCGGCTTGGACCAGACTTGGCCGCCGTCGGCGGAAGTCATGAGCATGCCCCACCAACGGTTCGGGCTCGGGCCGACCTTGTAGAAGAGCAACAAGGGCCCGGACCGGGGCTGAAACAGCACGGGATTCCAGCAGGGAAAGCGGTTGGTGGCGGATTGCACACCGTTGGCGACCTCCACAGGCGCGGTCCAATGTCCCGAAACCTGGCGCGAGAGCCAGATTCCCACGTCGGGGTGCCGCTCGCGAGTGCCGCCAAACCATGCCGCCACCAGGTGGCCCGATTCAGCCTCGGCGATGGTCGAGGCATGGCAGGAAGGAAAGGGGGCGGTCCGGTAGATGAACTCCGATGTCAGCAAGCCAGGCGGGACGCCAGCCAAAGAGGACATGGTCACGGTCATGCTCGCGCAGCAGGCGAACGTTGATGCGAATGGGCGTTTCATAAAGGGTGCGACAGGCGGTTATAGGAGTCCTAACAGTTGAATAGGTCAAATGTGTTACCTGGGCTAGGCCCAGTGGCGGGCCTGGCGTTTGGGGGCGGCAGGGCGGGCGGGGGCGGGGATCGGTGGCTGGGCGGACGCAGGCAGGAGACTTCTGAGGAAGCGGGGCGTGTCGCGGCGGCCAGGGCGCTGGTAATCGCGGCAGAGGACGGCGGCGGTTTGGGCGGGGTCGAGGCGGCGAACGGCGGTGAGATACTCGAAGAGCAGTTCGGCTAGGCGGAGGAGAGCGATGCCGTCGGTGCGGCGGGTGCGGGCGTAGAGCCATTCGGTGAAGCGCAGGAATGCGGCGAAGGGGGAGTGAACGCCTGCACCGCCAATTGCAGTTTGCACTCCTGAACCCCTCACCCCGGCCCTCTTCCCTTCGGAAGGGGAGAGGGAGAATGGCTGGCCGCTGGTAGACGAGGGGTGATTGTTGGGAGGAGACGGAGCGGCGTAGGCATCGGGCGGGTGGGTCCAGAGCAGTGGCGTGGTCTCGCGAAAATTGCCGCTGTTGGCGACGAGGTCCCAGTAGCGGGCGAAGCGGCGGAGATTCTGCATGGCGGGGAATTCAATGAGGCGGTTTTGCAGGATGTCATATGGCGGATGGGGACTATAGAGCATTTGCCATTCGGTGTCGTGCCGGGCGATGGGCGCGCCGCTAAGGCGCTTGAGGATGCCGACCTGGATTTCGTGCGGGCGCAAGGCAACAAGGCGGTCGAACCCGGCGGCGAAGCTCTCGAGGGATTCTCCCGGCAGACCCGCGATAAGGTCGGCATGGAGGTGGACCCCGGTGTGCTCGCGCAGGAAACGGAAGTTGTCCTCAAGCCGCGCGTAGTCCTGGCGGCGCTGGATGCGGGCGGCGACCTCCTCGTTGAACGTCTGGACGCCGATCTCGAATTGGAGCGCGCCCGGTGGGAAACGGGCGATGATTTCGCGCAGGGCGTCCGGCAGGCGGTCGGGGATGATCTCGAAGTGGAAGAGGTGGCCGGGGCAGTGGTGTTCGAAGAGGAACTGGAGGATGGCGCGGGCAGCATTGAGGTTCAGGTTGAAGGTGCGGTCCACGAACTTGAACTGTCTCACACCGCGGTCCAGCAGGTGTTGCAGGTGGTCGAGCAAGGCGGGCAGCGGGGTCTGGCGCACCGGGATGTCAAGTGAGGAAAGACAGAACTCGCAGGAGAAAGGGCAGCCGCGCGAAGCTTCCACGTAGATGACACGGTGCGCCACATCGTGGTCGTCGTAGAGATCGTAAGGCAGCACCAACTCCGCGAGCTCGGGCGGGCTGGCGGGGATGATCCGGGAGCCGGGGCGCCCGCCGGAGAGCAGTTGGCGGCACAGGTCGGCGAAGGCCAGGTCTCCTTCGCCCGTAATGGTGTAATCGGCCAGCGCCACGATCGGTCGGGACTCGGTTTCGAAGCTGACTTCCGGTCCGCCCAGGACGAGTGTGATGTCTGGCCGCACACGCTTGAGGATGGCGACAACCTCCGTCGCGGGCGCAACGTTCCAGATGTAGATGCCCAACCCGATGATCTTCGGCTGCCGTGCCAGGAGCGCTTCCGCAATCTCAACCGGCCGCTGGCCAAGGTCGAACTCGGCGAGCGCGGCAGCCGACCGCAGCGGGCCGAGGTTGGCCAGCAGGTAGCGCAGCCCAAACGCGGTGTGAATATGCTTCGCGTTGAGGGTCGTCAGGACAATGTCTGGCATCGTTGCGGCCTATTGCTTGCGACCGGCCAATTCCTGCTCCGTTTTCAGGCGCAGTTGCCCGCACGCCGCGTCAATATCGCCCCCCTTCTCCCGCCGCAGCGTCGCGCTGACCTTCTGCTTCTCCAGCGCGCGCAGAAACGACTCCTGCGCCGCTTCGGCCGGCCGCTCCCAGGGCAAGCCCTCGACCCGGTTGTAGGGAATCAGGTTCACCTTCGCCTTGAGCCTCCGCGCCAGCGCCGCCAGCGGCTTGACCTGATCCAAATTGTCGTTCACCCCGGCGATCAGGACGTATTCGAACGTGATCATCCGCCCCTTCTCTTGCTGGTAATGCTCACAAGCGGCGGTTAATTCGCGCAGCGGGTATTTGCGGTTGATGGGCATGATCTTGTTGCGCGTCTCGTCCGTCGCGCCATGCAGGGAGATCGCCAGCCGGAATTGGAGCGGCTCGTCCGCGAGCTTGCGGATTTGCGGAGCCAGGCCGCTGGTCGAGATGGTCATCTTCCGCGCGCCGATTCCGGCGCCCCACGGCGCATTGAGAATCCGCAACGCCTTGAGCAGGTTCTCGTAATTCGCCAGCGGTTCGCCCATGCCCATGATCACCACGTTGCTGACCACGCGGGGTTGAGGGTAAGACGATGCTTGCTGCGTGTTGCGTGTTGCATGTTGCGTGCTTTCAGCTTCCCCTCGCTCTTCGCCTCTCGCCCCTCGCCGCTCGCCTGCATTCCATCGCTCAACCGCCAGCACCTGCTCGACAATCTCCTCCACGCGCAGGTTTCGTTTCCAGCCAGCCAGTCCGCTGGCGCAGAATTTGCAGCCGTAGGCGCAGCCGACCTGGGTCGAGACGCACAGCGTGTGCCGGTCGCTCGGCTCGCCGTAGAGCGCCGGGTTGGCCGGAATCAGCACGCTTTCGATGAGCGCCCCGTCGTCCAGCCGCCACAGGAACTTCTGCGTCGTGTCGCGCGCGCCCTGCTTCCGCACCAACTCCAGCACGGCAAGCGAGAAATGCCGCCGCAACTCCTCCCGCAGCGAACGCGGCAGGTTTGTCATCGCCTCCCAGTCCGTTGCCCGATGCGCGTAAAGCCACTCCAGCACTTGCTTCACCCGGTATGCCGGCTGGCCCCACGCGCGGAACTGCGTCCCCAGTTCCTCGGCCGTCTGCGCTCTAATGTCGTTCGACACCTCGACAGGTTAACCCATCTTCCCCGTTTAACCCATTCAACTTATTGAACTTCTACAAACCCCTTTGCTGAGGCCAACCATTCGACCCGCGCGCCCGCTCACTTGGCCAGGTAATACCTCTCGGCATATTCCCGCACCATGCGCGTGGTGGTAAAATGCGGGACCAATGTCACCATGGCGCGACGGATGCGCTGGATCCATTGCCGGGGGATGCCTTGGGCGTCGCGCTGGTAGAAGAGCGGGATCACTTCCTGCGTCAGCACCGCGTAAAGGTTGTCGCTGTCCACCCGGTCCTGCTGCTCGACTGATTCGTGATGCGAGTCCTGGCCGATGGCGAAGCCGTTTGTGCCGTCGTAACCCTCGCGCCACCAACCGTCCAGGATGCTCAAGTTGAGGCAGCCCTGGCATCCGGCCTTCATCCCGCTGGTACCCGAAGCCTCCAGCGGGCGGCGCGGCGTGTTTAACCACACGTCGCAGCCCGACACCATCTGCCGGGCCACGTGCACGTCGTAATTCTCGATGAATACCAGGTGCCCTTGCAGGTCGCTGTACTTGCTCAGATGAATGACGTACTGGATGTAGCGTTTCCCGTCGTCATCCCGCGGATGCGCCTTGCCCGCAAAAATGAACTGGACCGGGCGCTCCATATCGCGCGTCAGGCGGATGATGTTCTCCAGTTGCTTGAAAATCAGCGGCGCCCGCTTGTAGGTCGCGAAGCGGCGCGCAAAACCGATCGTCAGGGCGTCCGGGTTCAGCAGTTGATCGAATGCGATGAAATCGCCATGCGCCAGGCGCTGGCCCTGGATCAACAGCCGCCGCCGCGCAAACTCGATCAACTCCCGGCGCAGCTTGAAGCGGATGGCCCAGATTTCCTCGTCGGTGATGAAGTCCGGGTCCGCCATCCGCTGCCAGAACTCGGGCGAGTTGACTTGCGCGGCCCAGTCCTGCCCTGTCCCGCGAAAGCCGGGCGGCACCTCGCCTTCGAGGCTGGTCTTGAGCTTGCGCTGCCAGAACCGGCGCACCGTCCCCTTCATCCAGCCCAGCAGGTGCACGCCGTTGGTGATATGCCCGATCGGCACCTGCTCCTCCGCGCAGTCTGGATAGAGGCAATGCCACATGTGCCGGCTCACCCGTCCGTGCAATTCGCTCACCGCGTTGGCCGCCCGCGACAGCTTCAGCGCCAGCACCGTCATGCAGAATGCCTCCTGCGCGTTGTGCGGATTCACCTGGCCCAGCTTCATCACCTCCTGGAACGGCGCCCCGATCTTCGCCCGGTACCGGTGCATCGCGTAGTCCATCAAGCTCGGGCTAAAGCGGTCGTGCCCCGCCTCGACCGGCGTATGCGTGGTGAAGATGCATTCCGCCGTGGTTTGGGTTACTGCGTCCGCAAAGTTCGTCCCCGCCGCCAGCTTCTCCCGGATCAACTCCAGCGTCAGAAACGCCGCGTGCCCCTCGTTCATGTGGTACACCGACGGCTGGATCCCCAACGCCCGCAGCAGCCGCACGCCGCCGATACCCAGGAGCATCTCCTGCATGATCCGCGTCGTGCTGTCGCCGCCGTACACTCGCTGCGTCAAGTCGCGGAAATGTTGCTCGTTTTCGGGCCGGTTGGCATCCAGCAGATAGACCGCCACCCGCCCCACGTTGACCCGCCAGGCGTGGAAGGCCACCTCGTTCATCCCAATGTCCACCCGGCACACCAGCGGTTCGCCCTTCTCGTCCAGCACCGGCTCGACCGGCAGGCTCTTCGGATTCAGTTGCGAATAGTATTCTGTCTGCCAGTTGTTCGCATCAATCGCCTGCTGGAAATAGCCTTCCCGATAGAACAAGCTGACCCCCGCAAAGTTCAGGCCCAGATCGCTCGCCGACTTCGCGTGATCCCCGGCCAGTATCCCCAAGCCGCCCGCCGCGATCGGCAGCGTCTCGTGGAAACCGAACTCCGCCGAGAAATATGCCACCGGGTTGGCCCGCAGCGCCGGCGCGTGTTCGTGCGCCCAGGTGCGCTGGTCGTTCATGTAAAGTTCAAACAACCGCAGCACCTCGCAAACTCTTTCGCAGAAATCCGGATCCTGCAGGCGCGACCGCAGCTCGTAATCCGAAACTTCGTGCAGGACCGCTACCGCGTTGTGATAGAGATTCTGCCAGCCGCGCGGCGACAGCTCCTGGAACACCTCCTGCGCTTCCTGATTCCATGTCCACCACAGATTTCGCGCCACCCGGTTCAGGGATACAGTCATTTCCCGCAGCTCTTCGCTTGTCAGTGGTTTTTTGGTCATAAAGTATTAGGCCTCATCCTCTCACAACTCTGTACTGCAACTGGTTACGCTGTTAATCCTAATGACTGCCCGTGCGGTCCGCAAATAAAATCACGGCCCGCTTGTCATCGCGGTCGCTGCTCGACATGGCCATTACCGACCGACAGCTCAGTCCTTAACGTTTGCCGTCCCGGCGTTGATCTGCGTACGATTGAGGCCGATGCAACCATGTGTTGCCACTATGAAGTGTCAAAACCGCCTGTACCTTTCGGCTATCCTGTTGCTAGTCGCCGCCTTGCCAGTTGCGGCCGCGTCCAGCCATCAGCCGCTACGGGGCACGCTCTCCGTCCCCTCTCTGGACGACGCCATGGCCTCCCGCACCGACCTTTGGGGCGAGTTGGCCATGCGTCAGACCAACGGCCCGAGCTACGAGTTCTTCGCGCCGCTGCTGAGTCCGCTCCGCTATGTCAACGCCGATTTCCGCTACTACCCCATCGTGCTCAGCGCCCCCAACGCACAGGTGAAAGCCCGCCTCATCGCCAACGGCAGCGGCCTCAACCATCGCGGCGGAACCCGGTCCTGGACCGACAACGGCATCCCCGCGCGTTTCCGCGTCGGCCCCGACGAATTCCTCTTCGGCGGTCTCCCTGACCGCGTGCACCAGCCGACGCTCGCCGAAGGCTGGCTGCCCATTGTTGAAATTCGTTATCGGCATCCCTCTCCAATGCAGCCGGGCGGCAATGTCCCCTTGGCCGAGCCCACACCCAAAGTCCCGCCCGAAATCTACCGCCTCGAGGCGTTCGCCGCCACCGCACCCCACCTCGCTGCCAAGGGTCTCGTGTTCGTAAAGTTCGATCTCATCCAAGGCACCAACGGCTACATTGCTGTTGATCTGGATGCCGGGAGCGCCCTCAAGCTGCAGGAGGGCCGCCTGTTCGACAACCAGGATCGCCTGCTGGCGCTCTTCGACGCTGCCTGGAAGTGGGAACGCCAGCGCGCCGTGGCCCGCCTTAGGCCCGGCGCAGCGGTGGTGCTTGCCATCCCCACCCAACCGCTGGACGCCTCCTTGCGGCTGGTGATCAATCCGGCCACCTACGCCGAGCACCGTCAAGCTTGTGCTGAAACCTGGCGCAAACTCCTCGCCCGGGGCATGAATGTCCAGACTCCCGAGCCTTATGTCAACAACGCATGGCGCCATCTCCTCTGCCAGAACTTCGGACTCATCAACGGCAACTCGATTCGCTGCAGCGCCGGCAACCAGTACGACAAACTCTACGTATCCGAAGGCAGCGACGCCGCCCTCGCCTGCCTCGTCTGGGGATACGAGTCCGACATGCGCCGACTGATGGTTCCGCTATTCGACTTCACCCGCAAGGATCTCGAATGCCATCAGGCCGGCTTCAAGCTCAACAATCTATGCCGCTACTACTGGCAAACCCGCGACCACGCCGCCGTGTCCGACCTGCGCCCGCGTTGGGAACCAGAAGCCGCCCGCCTCGCCAACACCCGCACCAACGAATACGGCCTCTGCCCCAAAGGCCAATACTGCGGCGACATCAGCACCCTCGTCCATAGCCTCACCGTTGACGCCAAAGGCTGGAGAGCCTTGCACGATCTTAGCGCCGTCCTCGCCCAAACCGGCGCCGCCGCTGAGGCCGAACGCTATCGCGAGAACGCCGCCCGGTTCAAGCGGGACACTCTCATCGCCATAGACCAGAGCCTCAACCGCCAGACGACGCCCCCCTTTGTCCCTGTCGCACTCTACGCGGATGAGCCCGCCCACGACCCCATCACCGCCAACCGCATCGGCAGCTACTGGAACATCGTTATCGGTTACGTCATCGGCAGCGGCATCTTTCCGCCGGGCAGCGAGGAAGAGACCTGGATTCCCCGTTACCAGGAACAGCATGGCGGCCTCTGCATGGGCATGCTCCGCGCCGGCGGCGGCTATACGTTCTGGACCAGCTCCGCCCGCACCAATCCCCTCTACGGAACCCGTTACGCCCTCGACACCCTCCGCCGCGACGACCCCGATCGCGCGCTGGTCAGTTTCTATGGCATGCTCGCGCAGGGCTTCACCCCGAACACTTTCGTCTCCGGCGAAGGCTGCTCCCTTTCCGCCGCCGACCCAGACGGGCGGTTCTTCTACTGCCCGCCCAACAGCGCCGCCAACGCTCATTTCCTCTCCCTGCTCCGCAACCTCCTGGTCCAGGACTGGGACCTCGATGTTGACGGCGAGCCCGAAACCCTCCGCCTCCTTTTCGCCACCTCCAAACGCTGGCTCGAAGACGGCAAGACCCTCACGGTCGAACGCGCCCCTACTGCCTTCGGCCCCGTCTCCGTGCGCGTCCAATCGCATCTCGCCCGCGGTGAGCTTATCGCCGACCTCGACCTGCCCGCCCGCAACACGCCAAAGCAAACCTTCCTCCGCCTCCGCGTCCCCGATGGCTGGCGCGTGACGTCAGGCAGGGCGCACCTGCCGAGCGCGCCATCCGAGTCTCCGCTCAGGGAGCGGACTCTGCTGCTGGACGAGCGCGGCACCGCAGACATTTCCGCCCTCAGCGGCAAGGTCACTCTCCGCTTCCAGGCCCAGTCCGTTTCCTCCCATTGATGTTCCAGCCAGGGGCGACACTCCCCTTGCGCCGCGAGCACTCGGAGGTGTTCAAAGTACAAGGGTTTTCCCGGATTCTAACTACACGCCCAACCTGCGCTTGAACAGTCCAGTGGCGTTCAAGGTGGAGTTTGAACCAAGCAAGCAGGATTGCGTAGAGCGTGGAAGTTCCGCCATCGCAGGAAACCTCCTTGACTGGAACCGCAGACTTGCCTACAGCCGCCCGAACCTGCCGTCGAGGCCCAGGCGCCACATGAGGGCGTTGGTGCCGCCTGACCAGCAAACGTAGATCAATTGGATATTGGCGGCGTTGAGTTGGTTGATGATAGTGGATGGCACACTGGGGTCCAAACGCGGCTCGAAGATGAACTCTTCCGTGAAGTTGTGGTGACCGGGACAGTAGGTTTGGGAGTAGCAATTGGTCAGCACGATCGGTTCGGAGGTCAGGCCCGTGATCCGCGTCTCAACAAACTGCAGCAAGGGGGCCGTGTAGATCAAGATGCCGTTGGGCCGTTCGGGCCAGCAGAACGAAGTCTGGACGGTGACGGCATTCGTGTGGAGGGTCCTCTGCATGAGGATGGCCCCAGGCGTGAGCACCGGCTGGGTCTCCAGTGAGACCGTCTCGTTGGTGACCTTGCCCGAAACGCCAGAGCGGTCAATGGTGGGCATGGCCGTCGCGTAAGTGACGCCAACCTTCCTGGCAAAATCCGCCTGCGTGAAGACCGGTGGCTGGGCGCCCGTGGCATTGGTCTCTAGCGTGGTCTCCAGCCGCCAGAACCAGCTATTGGCCGCGCCGGCGCCCGTTGTCCAGTAATTCGTGCTGCCCGAAGGTGAGACGGACGCGCCGGGCCACCCGCTGAGCGGACCGCTGAGGGTCTGGATCGTCCCGTTGCTGGGGTACTCATAGCTGCCATAGGTGTAGATCCCGTTGCCGAGGTTGGTCGCCGTCATCCACAGGTTGGTCGTGTGGAGGTTCCAGAGCGACTTGAGCCGGTGATTCGCGAAGACGCTGGTGAACTCGGCCTGCCGCACCGAGCAAGTCGTCGCTTCATCAATTAGAAATGCCGTGACTGAGTTGGTCGTGCTGGCCTTGGGGAGTTCGCGCACCTGCTTCACCACCAGGCCGAGGTTGACGTCCTTCTTGTATTCGAAGTCGAGGCAAAAGTCGTTCTTGGTCGGGTAGAATTGGCGAAAGCCGCATCCAATCGCGGTGAAGAGATCCAGGAAACCGCGATAGTCCGCCTGCCAATCCATCACATAGTCGCCCAGCGGAACGCGCGACGAATACTGTTTCAGGGTCAGCGTGTAGGTTGGCGGGATTGAAATGGAATTGTAGCGCTTGCCGGTGACAACTTCGGGTACTGCGCTGCCGTCGGGATTGGTCACCGACTCCGCGCCAAGCTGAGTCACGATGTCACCGAGCACGTTGGTGCTGCTGGGGGTGAACGTGAAGGTGGGTGTGGCCACGCCGTTGGCTAGCTCCTCCTCGTCCGGGAAGGAGTGGTGCACCAGCACGCCCATGGCGACCTGGGTTTCGTCCACCCGGTGCATCAGGCGTTCGAGAACCGCATCATCGTTGTAAAAGCTGGCGTAGACCTTCTGGATGGCCAGGAAAACGCCCTTCTCCTTGGAATCGGTGGCATCACAATGCGAGGGGCCGGCGGTGTCGCCGTCCATGTCATCCAACAGGCAACCGCTGTAGCTGTCGTAGAGCCCCGCGCCGGTGAATTGCTCGGCGTCCTCCACGTTCGTCGAGCTGCGGAACCGGATCTTTCGCTGCGGATTGAACCAGCCAGCCAGCACGTTGGTGATCGCCTGTTGCTGCGCGCTCGTGAAGCTGGCGGTCTTGGTGAACAAGTCACGAATGGCGGCCAGGTTGGTCTTGAGCGAGACGACATCGGGCGGGTAGTTCGTGAAGGGCGCCAGGCGGGTGGCAATTTCCACCCGCAGTGTCTGCCCGCCGGGCAGGGTTTGGTCCAGGAAGGCGTCCCACAGGTCGAAGGAGAAGGCGATGGCGACCGGGCAGTTGGTTGGAATCCAACGCCGCAGCAGGCCGTAGTTGGCGGCCTTGCCGCCAAAATGCTTAATGTCGGTCGGCACCAGAAAGTCCGTGTTGGTCCAAATTGAGCCGAAGGGCTGCTTGGGCAGGAAGTTAATCGGCGCCGGAACCTTGAGTTCGAGGATCTGCGCCTCTAACTCCGGGTCGAGTTGCCCTTCGACATCGAGCACCTTGATCTCCGCAACGCCCGAGGTGACCGTCGCGCGCAAAATGACCTTGTGGCCGACCAGGCTCTGCACACGGGCCTGCTCCTCGGGGTTGGGCACATACACGAAAGGAATGCCAAAAGACTGCGACAGGATCGCCGTGTGCGAGTTGGGTGTGGACGGGCTCAGAGTAATGATGCCCGCCACAAGCGGCGTGTCCGCCGGCACGCCGTCGGTTAGCAGGATGTCGCCGGGTTGCAGCCGGCCATCGCTGTAGGCGGCTACAACGTCCGCGGCGGTGAAGAACTTCAGCCGGCCCAAGGCCCAGCCGGCCGAATAGCAAGTATTGACCGTTAGCCACCGGTCCACGGAAGCCACCGGAATCCCGAGCGCGGCGAAGCCGCCGGCATTGGTCCGGGCCATTTCGCTCTGTTCATAGGTCGGCATGTAGTATGCCTCGGCACTGTTCGAGAGGTAGGTGGTGGCCTTTACCAACTCGAACCAGTTGC
Organism: Candidatus Paceibacterota bacterium; assembly: GCA_035452965.1. Lineage (NCBI taxonomy): Bacteria > Bacillati > Minisyncoccota > Minisyncoccota bacterium. The sequence continues at coordinate 53,713 of DAOTCE010000011.1, forward strand.
TGATCTCCTCGGGTGTGTAAACGTCCCGGCCGATGAATTGCACGCCATATTCCGCATACGTGACCGCGGGCGGATACAGCACCGCGCCCATCACAACCTGCTGGTTGGTACGATAAAGCGAGACAGCGTCGAACTCCGCGTAGCTCATGCCCCAAAATTGCGGCAGCCGCAGCGTGGCGAAGTCGTAGTGGAACAGGTGTTTCTTGCTGTCCTGGTAATAGACCCGCGTCGGGTCGTCCAGCAGAATGGAGAACTTCACCCAAGTGACGCTCTTGGGGGCATTCGTAGCCTGGAACGGGTCAGAGGGATAGCTGATCTGATTCTTCCAGTCATTGGTCGCATGGCGCTCGGCGGCGGCCACCCGGTAGAACCGCTGGCCCCCGGCAGCGCTGGCCGCATCCGGGTAGGCAAGCAGCGCATTGTGAAGCGTGCCGATGTTCGTCCACGCGGACAGGTTGGCAGACGCGTGAAGAGTCAATACTGAGTTGCTGTGGAACGTGCTATTGAGCCGCAACCAGCCGTTGGCGTTCTCCGGCCACAGAATCTCCAGCCGCGGCGCGGCGACCTGTGCGGACGCCGAGAGGAGCAGCAGTGGAAGGCAACACCATTCCAGCCACCGGAGCGAGATGCGGGAAACCTTTGGCCCGCAGAGGAATCTCCAGGCGCTTTGACGAGGCAGTAAAGACGGCTTCATAAACTATGCTGCTAAAGCAGAAAGCAAGGCCTGGGAGACTCTGCCTTCTGCCGATAAACTCAAATCCAAACCCGGGCGTTTGTCGAGCCAAATCGCCAGGCCCGAGCCAGCCAGCCACGGCGATGACACGGCGGCAATCCGGCGCGACCCCGGTGTGGTTCCCATGGGGGCCGACCCCCATGGGAACCACACCGGGGTATCACGCGTGTCACACCGTTGTCACACCGGTGCTTCCGGCTGTTGGGGCTGGGCTAGAAACCGCCACTGTCCCAAAAATGGACACTGCGCCGGTTCGAGGCCCTCGCGCGCTTCCGCCAGTGGAAAAGTCGCTGGCAACAGGCAGCGCTCAAAGCAGTGGACAGCCTGGGGAAAATCCCAACTTTGATCGTATGACCATCAACTGGTCCCGTCACCCGTTTCCCGCTTCCACGCGGAACCGTTGACGCCGCCTTGGGATTTCACTCCAGCCTGCATCAGCCCCCCAAAGGAAGCACCCTGGATAACAAAGCGGCCTGGCCGGGGCAGGAACCGCTTGCTTCAGGCTTGCTCCATTCGCGTCAAACGCCAAGAATCCTGCGCGCGTACATGCTCACAGACAACATTCTCGATTTGATTGGCCGCACACCGCTGATTCGCCTCAAGAGCGAGTCCATCTTCGCCAAGGCGGAGTTTCTCAACCCCGGCGGCAGCATCAAGGACCGCGTCGCGCTGGCCATGATCGAAGGCGCCGAGCGCGATCGTCGGCTGCGGCCCGATTCGATCATCGTCGAACCCACGTCCGGCAACACGGGCATCGGCATTGCGTTGGTTGGCTGCCTCAAGGGCTACACCGTCCGCATCGTGATGCCTGAGAACATGAGTGAGGAACGGAAGAAGCTCACCCGCAGCCTGGGCGCCGAACTGGTGCTCACCCCCGCCGAAGCCAGCCTTGGCGGCGCGATCGAGCGCGTACGGGAGATGCAGGCCCGGGACCCGCGGGTGTTCGTGCCCCAACAGTTCGAAAACCCGGACAATCCGCGCGTGCATTACGAAGAGACCGCGCACGAGCTGTGGCGGCAGATGAACGGCGACGTGGCGGCGTTCGTGGCTGGCGTAGGCAGCGGCGGCACATTGCAGGGCGTCGGCAAATTCCTGCGCGAGCACAAGCCGGGCATCCGCATCGTGGCGGTGGAACCCCGTAACGTGTCCGCCTTGCTGGGCCACGAACCCGGGCTGCACCAGATCCAGGGCATCGGGGACGGCTTTGTGCCCGCGGTGCTCGATGTGAAGCTGGTGGACGAGGTGATCGAGGTAACCGACGAGGATGCCATCGAAACGACGCGGGCGCTGGGGCGCGATCACGGCCTGCTGGTGGGCATCTCCTCCGGCGCGAACGTGTGGGCGGCGCGGCAGCTGGCCCGGCGCATCACCGGCAACATTGCCACCGTGCTCCCCGATCGCGCGGAACGCTATTTCAGCACCGCGCTGATGTAACCGGCCTTGGATTGCCGGGCCGGCCTGTGAGACGGGCGGCGGCCGGGAAGAATTAGCTTCTGCCGGGAGGGGAAGTGGTGTTCAATTTCCACGGTTATGAGCCAAACACATCCGCTTACGACGACAACATTTGAATTGCCCGGCTACCGGCTGGTCAAATCGTTCGGTGTGGTGCGCGGCATTGTCGTGCGCTCGCGCTCCATCATCGGCAACATGGGCGCGCACCTGCAAAGCCTGGTTGGCGGAAATATCTCAATCTACACGACGCTGTGCGAACGGACCCGCGAGGATGCGTTCAATCAGATGATCAGCCACGCGGGAGCGCTAGGCGCCAACGCCGTCGTCGGGGTCCGCTATGATGCGACGGAGATCGGGCCGGGCATTACGGAAGTGCTGTGCTACGGCACAGCGGTGTATGTGGAAGGAGCGGCATAGTTGAGTGTAAGTTGATGGCAATCTGAGTGGATGGTTGATGGAGCCGAATCAGGCAGGTCCTGGTTCCAGCGCCCTCAACTCTCAACTCTCATCGAACGTCTAAACATGGCTGGACATAGCAAATGGGCGAAGGTTAAGCATTTCAAAGGCGCGCTGGACGCCAAGCGGGGAAAGATCTTCTCCAAGCTGAGCAAGGAGATCACCATCGCCGCCAAGATCGGCGGCGGCGACCCGGACTTGAACCCGCGGCTGCGCATGGTGCTGCTCAAGTGCCGCGCCGCCAACATGCCGAGCGATAACATCGAGCGGGCGGTCAAGAAAGGCACCGGCGGCGGCGAGGCGGCCAACTTCGAAGACCTGACCTACGAGATTTACGGGCCGCACGGCGTGGCCGTGCTGGTCGAGGTCAGCACCGACAACCGCAACCGCTCAGCCTCCGAGATCCGCAGCCTGGTCACCAAAAACGGCGGCAGCATCGCAACGCAAGGCGCGGTCAGCCGGCTGTTCCGTCGCAAAGGGCAGATCATCGTCCCGCGTGACGCCGCCAGCGAGGACGAGTTGATGGAAGTGGCGCTGGAAGCGGGCGCCGAGGATTTCAAGGCGGAGCCGCAGGGCTACGAAATCATCACCGACCCGTCACACTTCGAGGCGGTCCACAAGCAAATCGAGGCCAAGCACATCAAAGCCGATCTGGCCGCGGTCACGGAACTGCCCACCGTCACCGTGCCGCTGCCAGACGAGCGGGCAGTGGCCGCCATCAACAAGTTGATCGAAGCGCTGGAGGACCACGATGACGTGAAAGAAATCTACTCGAATGCAGAGCTGCCGGACGATGCCCCTAAAGCCGGCGGGTGAAACCCACCCGCGCAAGGGAGCCCCAGTGGCCAATCCGCGTGCCGCAGGCCCAAGCATCATGGCGCCCTAGAGTACGATTGCGCCCATGCAGATCAAACCGCTCAGCACGAACAGCCTCATGGCGCGGTCTCTGGCGTGGCTGGCGGGCATGGTGATCCGTCACCGAAGGCTGTTCTCCTATCCGCCGGTGGCGCTGTTCGTTGTCAGCATCCTCATTACAGTCAAGTATCCGGGAATTGAGTTTAGCACGAGCCGCAACGATCTGGTGGGGGCCAATAAGAAGTACCACCAGAATTTTCTGCGCCTCAAGAAGGAGTTCCCGACGCAGGACGACCTGGTCGTCCTGGTCGAGAGCGAGGACACGGAGAAGAACCGCCAGTTTGTTGAGCGCCTTGGAGCCAAGCTCGAAGCGGAAACCAACCTGTTTCACGACGTCTTCTACAAGGGCGACCTTAAGATGCTCGGCGCCAAGGCGCTGCTATTCGTGCCCGACAGTGATTTGGCCGAATTGAGCCGGACCCTGAAGGACTTCCGGCCGTTCATCGCGCGATTCACCACCACGACGAATCTTGATTCACTCTTCAAACTGATCTGCACCCAGTTTCGGACCGCGAAACAGGAGGCCAACGCCGCCAACGAATCGCTTATCAATGCTCTGCCGGCGCTGGAACGCATCATCACCCAGGCCACCGCCAGCCTGCGCCGGCCGGGCATCCCGCCTTCGCCGGGCGTCACCGCCCTCTTTGACCCGGGAGAGGAGGCGCAGCAGCAGATGTACATCACCTTCGCCCAGGGGCGCATCTACCTGGTAACGGCCCAGGCGCCGGTCGAAGAACTGAACGGTGCGGCCGTAATGCGGTTGCGGGAACTGGTGGCTGAAACCAAACTCGAAGTGCCAGGCCTCAACGTGGGGCTGACCGGAGAGCCGGTCCTGGAGATGGACGAAATGGCGCAGTCGCAGAAGGACACCATGGCGGCCAGCATTGTGTCCCTGGTGCTCTGCGCGCTGATCTTCATTTATGGCTATCAGGAGACCGGGAGACCAGTGAAGGCGACGTTCTGTCTGGTTATCGGCCTGGGCTACACACTGGCCTTCGCAACGCTGGTCATCGGCCACCTGAATATCCTGACCATCACCTTCCTGCCCATCCTGATCGGCCTGGCCATTGATTATGGTGTGCACCTCATCTCCCGCTACGAAGAAGAGCTGCGGCACGGCCACAGCGAAGAGGTTGCTTTGACCAAGGCTATGGCGTTCACCGGTCAGGGAATTCTGACCGGCGGGCTGACCACAGCCGGCGGGTTCCTGGCGATGGGCTTGACCAACTTTAAAGGCATTCAGGAAATGGGTATCATCTGTGGCGGCGGCCTGATCATCTGCCTGGTGCCGATGATGACTCTCCTGCCGGTGCTGCTGTTGCGCGGCCGGCAGAACATGGTGGACCACGAACTAGGCGATGCTGCCGACAAGCGAGCGCGCATCGAAAACCTCTGGCTCCAACGGCCGGCATTGACCGCCGGAATCACCCTCGCTTTGTGCGCGGCAGCCGCGACCCAAATCTTCAAAGTTCACTTTGACTACAACCTTCTTCACATGCAGAGCAAGGGATTGGCGGCGGTGGAATATGAAAAAGCGCTCATCAATGCGACTCCCAAATCCGTCCTGTTCGGAGCCGTTATTGCCACCAATCTCCAGCAGGCCAGTGCGTTTGAACAGCAGCTTACCAACCTCCCGGCCGTTGCGAGCGTAGACTCCATCACCGGTTTCCTGCGCGAGGATCAGACTCGGAAACTGGCGATTGTGGGCGAGATCAAGCGCGAGCTTGCCTCCCTGCGCTTCGCGGAGCCCGACCCCCAGCCGGTGGATCTCCAGGAACTGAGCGCCACGCTCTACTCACTGGGGGGTTATCTTGGCGCCGCGCTGGATGAGGTGCAGAAGGAGGCCCCCGAGTTGGTGCCGCAATTCCAATCCCTGCGCGCGGCCATCGAGCAAGCGCGCAAGGAAATGTTGCGCGGCGACACCAACCAACTGGAGGCAAGCTCCTTAAAGCTGGCGGCATTCCAGCGCAGCCTGTTCAACGATATCCGTGACACCTTCCAGGCCTTGCGCACCCAGGACGACCGCGCCCCGTTGAGCGTGGGGGACTTGCCGCAGGCGTTGCGCAACCGGTTTATCGGCGTCACAGGCAAGTACCTGCTGATGGTGTATCCCAGGGGAGACATCTGGAACCGCCAGGTGCAAAAGGTGTTTATCGAACAGGTTGGGAAAGTTGACCCCAATGTTACAGGCACTCCCGTCCAGCTCTTTCACTATACCGCCCTGCTGAAGGACAGTTACCAGCAAGCAGCGTGGTACTCGCTGGCCGCCATCACGGTTCTGGTCTTTATTCACTTTCGCAACTTGCCCTGCGTAGGTCTCGCGCTCGTGCCAGTGGCGATCGGGGCTCTTTGGCTGGGCGGTTTGATGGGATGGCTCGGTGTGCCACTTAACCCGGCCAACATTATGACCCTTCCCCTGGTCATCGGCATCGGGGTGACCAACGGCATCCACATCCTGAATCGCTTTGCCGAAGAGCAGACCCCGAGCATCCTTGCGCGGAGCACCGGCAAAGCAGTGTTGGTCTCCGGATTGACCTCCATGGCAGGCTTCGGGAGCTTGATGCTGGCCCGTCATCAGGGCATTTATAGCCTGGGGTGCGTGATGACTACGGGTCTGGCGACCTGCATGATTGCGGGGCTGACGTTCCTGCCGGCGTTGCTCAATCTCCTGAGGCGTCTGCGGTTGCTTACAGAACAACCCAGTGCCGACAATGCACGATCGACACTGGGTCGGGAGGAACCGAGGTAACGACCTCAAGTCTGCTGCAATTGTTCAGAAAGGCGCCCGGTTGTCAATCCTAATCTTGAGCAAATTCTGGAGCAAACAGCGCCCTCCAAACCCTTCTATTCTTGCGGCCTCTGGCAAAGTCCTTGACGGCAAGACCATCTCCTTTACGCTCCGCTTGCCCTGCAATGAGACGTGTCACTAAACCGGTTCCTGCCCCGCGCGTAGCGCGGTGCAAGTGGTTCGTCTCCATGCGATCCGGTGGCGGAGCACTTGTGGTCTTGTTTTGGCTCGGCCTGGCAATTGGCACACCTCCGCTTTCTGCGGGGATGGATTCGTTGAACGCCGGCTTCCTGTTTGACGAGTTCAACCTGACACTTGGCCCTGGGCACCGGACCGAAGCCGCGGGCCCGTTCTTCTATTCGGAACAGAAGGAAACGCGGCGTATTTGGGCCGTGCCCCCGGCGCTCTCTTACACACGCGATCCGGACACAGAATCCAGGGAGTTCGACTTCCTTTACCCAGTGATGACCTATGACCGCTACGGCGAGCAATACCGCTGGCAGTTTTTTCAGCTTTTAAGCCTGGCGGGCGGCCCCACGCAACAGGAGAACGCCCGGAACCGCTTCACCCTGTTCCCCGTGTATTTCCAACAACGTTCCTCAGACCCGACTCAGAACTACACCGCGGTCTTTCCGTTCTACGGCCACCTCAAGAACCGGCTCTTCCGGAACGAGATCTTCTTCACCATGTTCCCCCTCTACAGCCAGACGCGAAAGAAGGACGTGGTGACGGACAATTACCTGGTGCCTATCTTTCATCTGCGCCATGGCGAAGGGCTGCGCGGCTGGCAGGTGTGGCCGCTGATCGGCAGCGAGCACAAGGAAGTCACGACTCGGACCAACGGATTCAACGAGGTCTTCACCGTTGGCGGGCACGACAGTTTTTTCACGCTTTGGCCGCTCTTCTTCAACACCCGGAAAGAGATCGGCACCACAAACGAGCAATGGCTGCAAGCATCAATTCCCTTGTATAGCCTGGCGCGCTCGCCCCAACGGGATGCGAGCACTGTCATCTGGCCCTTCTTCAGGCACGTGGAGGACCGGGAAAAGAAATACCGCGAATGGGACGCGCCGTGGCCGCTCATCGTATTCGCGCGCGGCGAAGGAAAGACCACTACGCGCGTCTGGCCGTTCTTCAGCCGGGCGCACAATGCGAAGCTGGAAAGCGATTTCTACTTGTGGCCCATCTACAAGCGCAACCGCGCGCACTCGCCACCCCTTGACAGCGAGCGCACCCGTGTCTGCTTCTTCCTCTATTCCGATCGGAAAGAGCGGAACACCGAGACGAAGGCGTTCCGCCGGCGGGTTGACTTCTGGCCGTTCTACACCCATCGCCGCGATTTCCACGGCAACCGCCGGTTGCAGGTCCTGGCCCCGCTCGAACCATTCCTGCCGACGAGCAAGAGCATCGAGCGTGATTACTCGCCGCTCTGGTCAGTCTGGCGCGCTGAAGCAGACGCCAGGACGGGCGCCCGCAGCCAATCATTGCTCTGGAACCTCTATCGGCACGAGGCGACGACTGACGCTAGAAAGTGCTCGCTTCTCTTTGGGCTCTTCCAGTATCAATCCAACCCGGAAGGCAAACGTATGCGACTATTCTATGTTCCGTTCCACCGGACGAAGGAGCCCGCGCGCGGGACGGATGATGCCGCGCGGGCAAAGGCCGGGTAGAGAGGGTGTGCTAACGGCGTCTAGTCGCACCCCCCCCTGATCCCCTTGCCTTGTTTTGTGATCTAACGGCTGCAGTATGTTTCAAAATATCGGAGAGATGGTAGTGCTGTTCTGGCGCACGCTGGTGGCGCTGCCGCTGACCTGGCGCCAGCGCAATAAGGTGTTCGACCAGTTCTTCGAAATTGGCAACGCCAGCCTGCTCATGGTTTGCATCCTTTCCTTCTTTATTGGGGGGGTCATCGCCTTGCAGACCGGTCCGCTGCTGGTCGAACGTGGCCTGGGCAGCTACGTCGGGGGGATCGTCGGCTATGCCATTGCCAAGGAACTGGCGCCCGTGATGATGGCAATCCTGATCGCCGGCCGGATCGGCTCGGCCATGGCAGCCGAAATCGGCTCCATGCGCGTTTACCAGGAAATTGATGCGCTCCGCACAATGAACATCAACCCCATCCACTACTTGGTGCTGCCGCGTCTCACCGCCATCGCCGTCGCCCTGCCGCTGCTGGTGACCATGGCAATCCTCGTCGGCTGGCTGGGTGGGGTGGTGGTGTGCTCTGCCAACGACCGGATTGCCGTCTCGTCCGAGTCGTTCTTCAATGCGCTGCGCTCCGCGGTGGCGTTGAAAGACGTGGCCAACGGCGTCTTCAAAAGCTTCATGTTTGCCTTGATCATCGGGGTTGTGTCCTGCCATCAGGGATTAATTACCCGGGGCGGACCGCGCGGCATCGGCCGCTCGGTCACCAAGGCGGTCGTCAACTCAATCGTGTTGATTGTAATCTCCGACTATCTCCTGACCCGGGTCCTCCTTCACTGATGAACAGTGCTTTGTCGCATCAAGTTGGCGTCGGCATCCAGGTGCGCGGTTTGCGCAAGTCGTTTGACGGCCAGGAGGTGCTGCACGGCCTGGATTTCGAGGTGCAACCGGGGGAGGTCTTCGTTATCATGGGGCCCAGCGGCAGCGGCAAAACCGTCCTCCTCAAACATCTGATCGGTCTGGAGGAGCCCGATGCCGGGGAAATCCTCATCGAGGGCCAGCCTATTCAATCGCCCGAGGTCATGAGCCGCTACCGCATGGCGATGGTGTTTCAATCCAGCGCTCTGCTCAATTCGCTGAGCGTGGGGGAAAATGTTGGCCTTTACCTTTCCGAGCACCGGCTGCAGCCGCCGGCGGAAATCGAGCGCATTGTTGCCGAGAAACTCGAGGTCGTAGGCTTGAAGGGCGCCGAACAGAAGATGCCCAGCGAACTCTCCGGCGGCATGAAGAAGCGCGTCGCCATTGCCCGCGCCCTGGTCATCGAGCCACAACTGATTTTGTATGATGAGCCCACCAGCGAGCTCGACCCGCTTTCGGCGGTGGTCATCGCCGAGGAAATTGTCCAGCTCAATAACCGAATCCAGGTTACTTCGCTGGTCGTTTCCCATGACCGGGATCTCGCCTTTGGAGTCGCCGATCGCATCGCCGTCATCAACCAGGGCCGGATACTGACCATCGGCACTCCTGACGAGGTGAAGCAGCACGGAGATCCGCTGGTACAGCAATTCCTCCAAGCCAATTTCAAGCGCCTTTAATCCCTTTTAAAACCATAGAAAGCAAAGCATATGAAAAACTCGTTGGAAACCCGTCTCGGCTTCTTTGTCGCCCTGGCCGTGCTGGCGTTTGCGATCATCCTCGAACGAGTGGGCAGCCTGGAGATGTTCGAGCGCGGCAAGCAGGTAAACGCCCTGTTCGCCAATATCCAGGACCTCAAGGTCGGCGACCGCGTCAAGATGGCCGGGGTTGAGGTCGGGCGTGTCCAGGGAATCGAGCTCACGAACAACCGCGTATGGGTAAAAATGAAGCTCCGCCCCGTCGCCGAGGTCAAGACCGACAGCACGGCCACCATCAAGTTCACCGGCTTAATGGGACAGAACTTTGTTTCTATTGACTTCGGCACGCCGCGCGGCGAACCGCTCCGGGAGGATCAGTACATCAACACCGCCGAGCAGGCCGACCTCAGCGCCATGATGCAGAAGATTGACAAGGTCGCTGAGGGCGTTGAAAACGTCACCAGGAGCTTTACCGGATTCAAGATTGACACGCTGGTCGGCCCGCTGAGGGATTTCGTCACGGCCAACAAAGACCCTCTCACAGCGACCATTTCCAACATGCAGGCGATCTCCTTCGACCTCTCCTCCCAGATTTCGCAAGGCAAAGGCACCCTGGGGAAACTCGTCAAGGATGAGGCGCTCTATTACTCCGCCCTCTCGACCGTCAGCAACCTCCAGGACACGGCAACCGAAATCAAGGCGACGGTAGCCGACGCGCGCAAAATCGTTGACCAGGTCAACTCCGGCCAGGGCACCGTCGGGAAGCTCCTGAAGGAGGACACGCTCTATCGTGAAACGACCGAATCCATGACCAACCTAAAGGAGATTCTGCAGAAGGTCAACCAGGGCCAGGGCACAGTCGGCAAACTCGTCAACGACCAGGAATTCTACAAGAACGCGAAGCTGACCTTGCAGAAGCTCGACACGACCACCGAGAGCCTGGAGGACCAGGGGCCGCTGAGCGTTCTGGGCCTGGCCGTTGGCACCCTGTTCTGAGCTTGCTTTACACCCGCCGCCGCGCGGCATAGATTAGCGCCATGCCTTCGGATTACGATGCAACGGAGTTTGTGGACGGCGATTTTGAAACGCACAAATCGTCCCAATCCGGGGCTTTCGGCAGCACGGGGCCGTCGCCTCGCGCTCCGACGCGCGAAGAGGTGGACTCACGTGTCGCCGATGCCCAGCGGCGGCTCGCCGAGCTGAGACGCGAACAGGAGGAGCTGGAACGGCAACGGGCTGCCCTGGAAGACACGCGGCGCCGCCAAATGGAATTTCAGACGGGGCGGGAGGAAATGCTCCAGAATCTCACGCGAGGGCTGGGATTGCTCGAAGAGGCGGAGTTCAGCGCGCGGCGCGAAGCCGAACAACTGACCAAGGCACTGGATGATCTGCGCGACGCCCTGGCCAAGGTGCAGGCGATTAACGAAGAAACCTGGACCAAGGATAGCTTCGGCATGGAATTGACACGGGCTTTGACCACCCTGGAAAACGCGCGCATGGAATGGAATGCGGCGCTCCTGAAATTCCCGGTGCTATCCGGCCAGGGCCCAGCGGGCGGCGCAACCGGCCCGGGAATCCCGGCAGCGGTGCCGTCCCTCCTGGGGGCGCACACGTTCGGCGCGCTCTGCCGGATTGGCCTGGCGCTGACCTGGCCGCTGGCCGCAGTCGCCCTGCTCGCTCTGGCTGCGTTGCTGGTCGCGCTGATGCGACAATGAACCGGCGGCCGTCATGGCGTGGCTAAGAAAAAAGCCGGACCCGATTTCCGATCGCGCGCGGGCTCTCAACGACGAGATAGCCAGGCTCGAATCCCAGATCAAGGAACTGGACGCCCAGGTGCAGCGCGACCACTCCCAGCCGCGCCTGCGTTCCACCGCCTTGCCCCACGGGAGCACGGTCAGCCACATCGAACCCGAGCCGTTGAGCTCCTCCACACCTGAGGCCCAGGAGCCGATCTTCGAAGAAGTGGATCAGGACATATTACAGGCCCACGGCGAGGCCGCCACCACTCCCGAACACTATAATGAATTGGGGGTGCGCAAGTACGACCTGCCCGCGCTGTTGCGTCGTATTCGAGGACACTTTCGCGGGCCCTCCACTACCAATCCAAAGCTCGTGAGCTACCTCGCGGCAGGCGGGATCCAGGGACTTCGGCCGCTGCGCTATGAGAAGCGCGTGGCTCGCAACCGTTTTATCTTCTTCGCGGTCATCCTGTTCCTGGCCTTGCTGGGCACCTTGTGGGTTTTCCTCAAGGGGCACCGCTAAGCAGCCCGAGGCCTTTATTCCCAAGTCAGCCCCGCCTGCGGGCGGCGACCTCGGTTGATTTCCAACATCCGCACGCTATGTTGGTTCCTGATAGATATGGCGACTAAGACTTATATTGAAGCACGCACTTGTGGAATACGGATTCCAACTCCCGAAGGCGAGTTCATGGCCCATTACTCCGGGAAAGGCCTGTGCGGCCTGAATTTCCCATCGAATGCGAGCCGGCGGAGCAAGAGTCCGCACACAACGCGGGTGCCGGCGCTGGTCCGCCGCTGGCACTCGGTGTCCAGCCGGGCACTCAAGCTGGCGCTGACCGGCCAGCCCCCAAGAAAGCTGCCACCGCTGGATCTGTCCGCCGGCACTGACTTTCAACAGCAGGTATGGCGAGCCTTGCGCCGGATCGGCTGGGGTCGAACGTGGAGCTACGCACAAGTAGCGCGGGCCATCGGCAACCCGGAAGCAAGTCGCGCGGTAGGCCGCGCCTGCGGCGCCAATCCTATTCCGGTCTTTGTGCCCTGCCACCGCGTTTTGGCGGCGGATCACAGCCTGGGTGGATTCTCGGGCGGGCTGAGTTGGAAACGCGCGCTGCTGCGGCGCGAGGGCGTCGGGCGGTTTGACCCCAAGCCGGGGTCCAACCGCAGAAGCCTGTAGCGTTCGCCGCTCCGCCTTCCGCTAGCCGCTGGCCTGGCGAGTCCCTCCGGATGGCGCGGTTGCTTTTGGTCCGTGGCTGATTTTGCCTCGAATCGTAAGCATCAGCAAACCGCCGATGAATCCGAAAGGCGCCATGAAATAGAAGTAATTGCCGAGGCTTCGGTCAAGCAAGTTGCCCAGAACGTAACCAGCCAGGCTCCCGCCGAAGTACTGGAACGAGTCAATCAACCCCAACGCAAACCCTGCCATCCGCCGCCCGCCGATGTCCATCGGCGCGGCCGATCCCAGGATCGAGTGGGTGGAATTGGCGGTGAATGAAATAAGGACCAGGAACAGGATGGCGGCGTTGGTGCTGTGGAATTGGGCCGCCAGGAGAATTATAATCGTCTCCACGAAGTAGAGTATTGCGGCGACGGGCGCGCGCCTCCCTTTGAATAGCGTGTCCGAAACGTAACCGGCGATCAGCGAGCCGGCCGATGCCACAAAGGGAATCAGGAACGCGAGAAACTGGAACCGAATCGAGCGCAGATCCACGTTGTAGAGATCCTGCATGTAGCGGGGAAACCACTGGTCCACGGCTTGCCGAACCGCCCCGGTGCAGGCGTAGGCGCAGGCGGTGATCCATACCGCCGGGTTGCTCACGATGGCCCGGATCACCTGCGAGAATTGGGCCGTGACTCCCATGTCCCCGGAACTGCTCTCGTCTCGAATGACTCCCTGGAAGCCGGCCTCTTCCGGCGTTTCCTTTACTGTCAGCGCCATCCCGACGGCAACGAGCGCACAAATCACCGAGGGGGTCCAGAACAACCAACGCCAATGCAAGGGCGGCACGTTGATCAACCCGAGAATGCAAAAGCCAGCCAGCAGCGCCGGACCGAGCGTAAAGATGCCCAACCGGCCCAGGTTGATCATGAAGCCGAAAATGCCCGAAAAGCGCCCCCGCTCACGGTGCGCGAACCAGGCCGTATTGATCTTCACCATGCCCGGCGCGCCGAAGGCTTGCAGGTAGCCGTCCACTCCCCGTATCGCGATGAACAGACCCAGCATCCCCGCGAATGAGGCCGCGCCGAACAGGATGTTCATCACGATTGTCCCGGCCGCGCCGACCAGCATGGCCCGCTTGCCTCCGATGCGATCGGTGAGCAGCCCGTTGATGATCTGGCCGCAGGCATAAGCGAAGAGGGACGTCGTGATAATGTAGCCCATATCGCCCCGGCTAAACCCATACTCCTCACTGATTGACTTATTCGCAATCGAGAGGTTGTAGCGGCACATGTAGAACGAGGTGTACAACAGGCCGAGAAATCCCCAGTTCAACCCGCGCCGCGCGCGGAAGCCCGGCGGGTATTGCATGCGCGAAAAGGTAGAAGCAGCAGGTTGGCTCATAAGACGTTCAGGCGGCGGCCTTGCGGCGCGCGCTGGCGTGGCAGCCTTTCCGGCAGAAGCTCAGACCCCGGTTCATGCAGCATGAATCGTGTCTCGGCCGATGGTTGCGGCATTGCAAGCCCACAACGACCGTCAGGCAGTTCCCGACTGGCAACAGAATCATACAGGTTTGCGCGTGAGCGCCTGCCAAATGTCAGACGCGAGGCCCAGCTAACCAGAGCGGGCAGGCGAGGTCAAAAGGTTTTCGTCCGCAGGTTGACTAACGCCGCCTTTTCACAGACGTTACCACCTTATAAGCAGGAAAACCTATGAGTGATTTGCCGGAATACGTTGGCAGCCTCCCGAACGTCTGCGGCGCAGAAGGCCAGGTGCAAGCGGCCCTGCGCGCCAGCCGCGCGCGTCAGATCTTCAGAGCGGAGAATTGGATTGACTTTAACCGCGTCAACAGCGCGTTTGCCCTCGCGCTGCACATGCACCAGCCGCTCATCCCGGCCGGCGGCCCCAGCCTCGCCACCGCCGAAATCATCAGCAACCTCAGGCACATGAGGGACAACCCGGGCATCGGCGACAACCACAACGCCTCCGTCTTCCACTGGTGTTACAAACGCATGGGCGAGTTCATCCCCCAGTTGGCGGACGAAGGCAAACAGCCGCGGGTGATGCTCGAATACTCCGGCACCCTCCTGCACGGCCTGCGCCAGATGGGGCTCCATGACGTGTTCGACAACCTCAAGCGCATCACCTGCGACCACCGCTACCGGAACGCCGTGGAATGGCTCGGCGCCCCGTGGGGCCACGCGGTGGCGCCCTCCACGCCAGTGCAGGATTACCGTCTGCATGTCCTGGCCTGGCAACACCACTTCGCGGCCATATTCGGCTTCGAGGCGCTGGGCCGCGTGCGCGGCTTCTCCCCGGCGGAAATGGCCCTGCCCAATCACCCGGACACGGCCTACGAGTTCGTAAAGACGCTCAAGGACTGCGGCTACCAGTGGGTCCTGGTCCAGGAACACACCGTCGAGCGCCCCGACTCCGGTCACGGACCCGAGCGCAAACACCTGCCCCACCGCCTGATCTGTCGCAATTCCCGCGGACAGGAAGCCGCTATCGTTGCCATCATCAAGACCCAGGGCAGCGACACCAAGCTGGTCGCCCAAATGCAGCCCTACTACGAGGCCAAGGGACTCCCACGCTGGGAACTCGCCGGCCGACAGGTCCCCCCGCTGGTAACGCAAATCGCCGACGGGGAGAACGGCGGCGTGATGATGAACGAATTCCCGCCCAAGTATCTGGAAGTCATCCGCGAATGCTCCGGATCGAACACACCCGCCATGAATGTCACCGAATACCTGGAGCACATCTTCGCGCTGGGCGTGAAGGAGGAGGACCTGCCCGTCGTGCAGCCGATCTGCCAGAAGCGCATCTGGGACCGGTTCAAGCCGGGCGAGGGCGCCGAGCGCCTCGGGCAGATCATCAAGCAACTCAAGCAGGAGGATCACCGCTTTCACATGGAGGGCGGCAGTTGGACGAACAATATTTCCTGGGTGCGGGGCTACGAATCGCTGCTCAGTTCGATGGAAAAAGGCAGTTCGCTCTTCTACGAAAAGGTGCTCAAGCCCGGTCTGCCCACCAGCGACGGCCGCTTCCGCAACGCCCTGTTCCACCTGCTCTGCTCCCAAACCAGTTGTTACCGCTATTGGGGCCATGGCATATGGACCGATTACGGCCGTGAAATCTGCCGCCGCCTGGAGGCGATCCTGACGCACGATTTCTGAGCCATTGGGAATTGCGCCAGAAGCCTGTTGCGAAGTGGCCACCCTCCGCGACGCTCCGCACCCGGCGATGACCAGGCCCGCACGCCCCGGCGAAATCAGGCCGCCGCCCGCCGCAACCGATCCGCAATCGCGTGCCATTCCGGGCCATCCGGCAGCGCCTCTACCACGATCAACTCGGCCCCCTCTTCGTCGCATCGGTGCAGCACCGCATAGATTGCCCGCGCAAATGCCGTCGCATCGTGCGGAATCACTGACACCTTGCCAAACCCAGCCGCTGAAGGAACCCGCGTGTGGACAATCACGTGGATGTTCGCCTTTGCGACTCTGCTCCTTGCGCTGCGGGCTTCCAGTTCCGCCTCACCCTCCCATGACCACACCACCAGCCTTGCCTTGGGCGAGTAATGCGTCCTCAGCAAGCCGGGACTCCTCAATACTTCCGAATTCTTGTTCCCTCTGACAGCCAGTCGCCCGGACACCGCCAGCAGCGCCTGCTCATGGATCATGCCTGGCCGCAGCAACCGCGGCGGCGAATCGGAGATATCCAACACAGTGGACTCGATGCCGACTTGCGCCGCACCTCCGTCCACGATCAGCCCGATCCTGTCACCCATCGCCTTGCGCACATGCTCAGCGGTGGTGGGCGAAACCCGGTTCGATGGATTCGCGCTGGGCGCCGCCAGCGGGAAGCCGCACTCCTGAATCACGGCCTGGATAAAGGGATGGCTCGGCCAGCGCACCCCCACCGTCGGTCCTCCCGCGGTGATGATACTGGGAATATCCTTCGCCCGCGGCAGCACTAACGTCAGCGGCCCGGGCCAAAATGCCTCTCCCAGCTTGCCCGCCAGCGCCGGCCACGCCGCCACACAACGCCGCGCCATCTCAAGGCTCGCGACATGCACGATGATGGGATTGTGCGCCGGGCGCCCTTTGACCTGGAATATGCGCTCCACCGCACTCGCGTTCCATGCGTTCGCCGCCAGCCCGTAAACCGTCTCAGTCGGGAGCGCGACCACCTCCCCGGCGCGCAGCAACTCCACTGCCCGCCGCAACGCGGCCCGGAACAACTCCGGCGTATGCGTCGGCATAACTTCCGCATTGGCAAGCGGTTTCTTGTCCACGGCTCGAATTTGCCCGCCAAAACACCCAATGCACACCAAAATCTCAGAGATTCAGGCCTTACACCCGAGATGCACCCCCTGCCCACACTTGCTATAACCATCTGAATTTGATGGACTTGCACCAAACCCACCAGCCAATCCAGGCTGCCTCGGAGAGAAAGCAAGTCCCGGCGCCCCAGGGAGTCTCACCGTATACTCCCAGTATCCACACCGTATCCACACCGTGGATACAGCCTTGACATCCCGTGGGCTTACGGACCTGACGTTTCCGGCCACTGCGCGGTCGGGGACCCCCGTCCAATCCGGGCTTGCGCCGCGGCTGAGCGTAAACTAGAAATGAACCGTCATTCCCGTGGGGAGCACACTGCTCCCGCGGGCAGTTGGTTGATTTACCAGTCCAGTTACGAAACTATGATATGAGAAACCTTCGTTCCCTACTCACCGTGATTCCTGTTGCAGTCGCGTGCTGCCTTGCGAACTCCAATGCCGCGGATGGCGAGTTCAGCGGCCTCGATTCCAGCCTTGGCAACCTCTACCGCCTCTCCAAGGCCCAATCACGTTCCATCAGCCCGGAAAACTTCACGGGAGAGAAGGGCAAGGCCGGCATGGCCACCGAAGGCACCGGCAAAGGCGCGGCGCGCGACCTGGGGCAGGGCTGGAAGGTCTCCCCGTCAGTCCGCATCAAGGCCAAGACCACCTTCACCCTGGGCGAAATCAAAGGCCCCGGCTGCATCCAGCAGATCTGGATGACGCCCACCGGCAATTGGCGGCGGTCCATCATCCGATTTTACTGGGACGGCGAGGACCACCCTTCGGTCGAGTGCCCTGTGGGCGATTTCTTCGCCTGCGGCTGGGGCAAGTATTGCCAGATCAACTCCCTGGCGGTGTGTGTCAACCCCGGCAGCGCCTTCAACTGCTACTGGCAGATGCCCTTCCGCAAGAAGGCCCGCATCACCATGGAAAACACGGACGACAAGGATATGGTCCTCTACTACCAGGTCAACTACACGCTGGCCAACGTGCCCAAGGACGCCGCCTACTTCCATGCGCAGTTCCGCCGCGAAACGCCGCTCAAGCAAAAGGGCCTCTACACCATCCTGGAGGGCGTTGAAGGCCAGGGCCAGTACGTTGGCACCTACCTCGCCTGGGAGGTCCACAGCCCTGGCTGGTGGGGCGAGGGCGAGATCAAGTTCTTCATGGATGGCGACAAGAAGTTCCCGACTATTTGCGGCACCGGCACGGAGGATTATTTCTGCGGCTCCTATAACTTCGAAAACCGCGAGACAAAGAAATACCAGGTATTCTCGACCCCCTACACCGGCCTCGCCCAGGTCCTCCCGCCGGACAAGGCCTACGAAGTGGGCCAGCAGTTCGGCCTCTACCGCTGGCACATCCCCGACCCGGTGCGCTTTGAAAAGGACCTCAAGGTCACCATCCAGGCGCTGGGCTGGCAGGAGGGCGGCCGCTATCTCCAGTTGGAGGACAATATCGCCTCCGTTGCTTATTGGTACCAGGACGAACCTCACGCGCGGTTCCCGCAACTCCCGGCAGGACTGTAAGATCGCTGTTACTGTGGTGTTGGATTTCCGCACCGCTGCGAAACCAGCCAACACCACATGCTGCAACTATCGCCTGAACGCTCCACAATCTCTATAGACCAAGTTGTTATGCACACCTCGACTTTACTTTCGCGACGTCACTTCATGAAAACCACCGGCCTCGCCCTGTCGGCCGCGCTGCTTCCCACCGCCGACCCGCTGCTGGCCGCGGGAAAGAAGAAATGGCCGGTCGGCTGCCGCGATGCCCACCTCAAAGCCGCCGGCATGCCCGACAGTTGGTCCTGCATGAAAGCTCTCGGCGCGAAATGCGCCGAGGTCAACGTCGGACTGGATCTCACCTGCGGCAGCTTGTTCCATCCGCAGCGCAACTACACCCTGGCCACCCCCGACGGCATCCAAATGCTTAAGGAAGACCTTGCCGCCAGCGGCTGCCGCATCAGCGCCTTTATGATGGCCAACCGCTTCGACGAGCGACTCGAAGAGGAATTGGATTGCGCCCGCCGCCTCGTCCCAGCCGCCCAACAGCTCGGCGTCAACGTCATTCGCATTGACGTCGTGCCCCGCAAGCTCGACGGCGACCAGTTCCTGCCCTTCGCCGTGGGCGCCTGCAAACGCCTCTGCGCCATCGCCGAAGATACGCCCATCCGCTACGGCATCGAGAACCACGGCAAGATCACCAACGACCCGCGCTTTCTGGACCGCCTCTTCGACGGCGTCGGCTCCGACAAGCTTGGCCTGACCCTCGACTGCGCCAACTTCTACTGGTGGGGCCATCCGGTGGAGGACCTCTATCCCATCTACAAGCAGTTCGCCCCGCGCGCCTTCCACACCCACTGCAAAAGCATCCGCTACCCCGCCGACAAGAGGAATGTGCGGCGTGAAATGGGCTGGGAATACGGCAAATACTGCTGCCCCATCTACGAAGGCGACCTGGACTTCAAACGCATCGTCAAGATCCTCCGCCGGGCCAATTACCAGGGCGACCTCTGCATCGAGAACGAGTCCCTCGGCAGATTCCCGGAGAACCAGCGCGCCGATGTCCTGCGCAAGGAAATCGCGATGCTCAAAAAGCTGGCGTAGCCCGGACAACCCGAGCGTAATCGGCGGCGGCCCGACACGGACGGCCACGCCTGGGCGGCAAATCGCGGCCCCCCCCCCCGCCGCCGTTCCAGCGCGGCTTGCCGCAGCGCACTCCGCAATTGAAAAACGGCCCGACTTCAGCCACAATATGAGCGTGAAATCAAAACGCGTCCGGCTTTTCGTCAAACCCTACTGCGGGTGGTGCCACAAAGCCGAACGCTGGCTCGACGAAAAGGGAGTGGACTACGAGCGGGTGGATGTGATTGCCGATGAGGCCGCTTACGACGAGATGATCCAGCTCTCCGGACAGGACCTGGCGCCGGTATTAGACGTGGGCGGCAAGATCCTGGCCGATTTCGGCCCCGACCAATTGGCCGCCTTCTGGAAGAAGCTGGAGCATTAGATGCCCGGATTGACGCCCGCCGCAACCACGCCACGCCCGCGACTTCCAAAGTGGCTGCGCACACGCCTGCCCACCACCGACAGCTTTGCCCACACCCGCGCCCTGCTGGAAGAACTCAAGCTCCACACCGTCTGCCAGAGCGCCGCCTGCCCGAACCACTGGGAATGCTGGAGCAAAGGCACCGCCACCTTCATGATCGGCGGCAACCGCTGCACCCGGGCCTGTGGTTTCTGCGCCGTCACCACCGCCAAACCCTTCGCCCTGGATGCCGACGAGCCGTCCCGCGTAGCCGTGGCCACCCAACGCCTGAAACTCAGGCACGTTGTCATTACCGCGGTGGCGCGCGACGATCTCCCGGACGGCGGCGCGGACCATTTCCGGCGCACGATCGAGGCGGTGCGCGCGCTAAACCCGCGCGCAATTGTCGAGGTGCTCACCCCGGACTTCAACGCGCGCGCGGCGGCCATTGACGCCGTGCTGGCCGCCCGCCCGCACATCTTCAATCACAACCTCGAAACCGTGCGCCGGCTCACGCCAACGGTCCGTTCGCGGGCGACCTACGACCGTTCGCTCAGCGTCCTGCAGCAGGTGAAGGAAAAGACCGGCGGAACCCTCTACACCAAGTCCGGTCTTATGCTGGGTTTGGGCGAGACGGAGGAAGAACTGTTCACCGCCCTGGGGGATTTGCGGCGTGTTGGCTGCGACCTGCTGACGCTTGGCCAGTACCTCCAGCCAACGCTCAATAACCTGCCGGTGGTGCGGTTCATAACGCCGGAGAAGTTCGCCGAATACGGCTCGCGCGCCCGGCAAATGGGTTTCCTCCACGTCGCCAGCGCGCCGATGGTGCGCAGTTCCTACCACGCGGATGAGGTCAGCCTGCCGCTGCCAACCGACGCTTCCACGTCGTCGGCGCTACTGTAACTCCTTGGTGCGGAGGAAGATCCTCACGCCCCAGACGACCACTGCGATCAGCAGCGCCAGCGCAAGCAGCGTCACTACCGTCTTCAACGTTCGCGCCTGCCGAAAGACCTCGCTGGTCCGCTGCTTCTCGGACTGCATGAACAGGGCGAACTCCTTGTCGAGGGAGAGAACCGTTTCCACATCGTCTCGCAGCTTCAAGGTGAGCCAGGGAGACGACGGCCCACGCCATGCGGCTGGCAGCTTCTCCAGCGCCTCCGCATCCGCCCGGGCCAGGCCGCAGTGATTCCAAAACGGGGCCTGCTCTTGCGTCCAGACACGCAGCAGCCCATGGTTGGTTGCCACGGAATGCACCCGGTCCCACAGCATTGGCCGCAGTTGCTCAGCCAGGGCAAAGTCGGCGAAGGCCTCGCTGTGAATGAGGCCCTGGCGCTCGGCGATCTGCAGGCCCAGCGTGCCGAGCACCTTGCCGTCCGCGTCCTCGGCCACCTGGAACTCGGTCACCCGCCGGCCCAGGTCTCCGGATGGGTAGTGCATGGACTTCCAAAGGACCGTCAACTGGCCAATGTCATCCAGCGTCGCGCGCCGCACGCGGTAGTTCAACGAACTCACGCCGTCGAGTCTATGAATCAGACGGCTGCCTTCAATGCCGAAAAACTGGCCTAACGCGCCTGGCTGGCGGCATTAACAAAGGCCGTGGCCCGGCGGGTCAGTTCCGGCCAGTCCGCTCCTTGCAGGATTCTGGTGGAGACCAGCGCCGAACCGACGCCCAGCGCGGCGCATCCGGCCTTCAGGAACTCGGCGACGTTCTGCACGTCCACCCCGCCCGTGGGCACGATGCGCAGATGCGGCAGCGGCGCGCGGAGGGCTTTGATGTAGCCCGGGCCCAAGGTGTCTGCCGGGAAGATTTTGATGAAATCCGCGCCCGCCTCGTGGGCCAATTGCGCTTCGGTGGGCGTGTAAGCGCCGATCATGATGGGGCAGCCGCCCGCGTGAGCTGCGGGCACCAACTCCGTTCGACAAATGGGCGTGACCACAAACTCCGCGCCCGCCGCAATCGCCGCCCGGCACGTATCCACGTCCAGCACGGTGCCTACCCCCACCACGGCCCGCTCCCCTGCCCTCGCGCGCGCCTCGCGGATCGCCGCGAGCGCGTTGGGCGTGGTCATGGTGATTTCGATGGCCTTAACGCCGCCCGCCAAGAGGGCCTCCACTAGCGGCGACACTTGCGCCGACTCCTTAGCGCGCACGATGGCAATGATGCCGGGATTGGTGAGCAACGAAATAATCTCTGGTCTGGCTTGCATCGTCTTTAGGTTATCGGCGGTAGGCTTCGGCGAGCAGCGTCACCGGGTGCACGACACGCACCTGCAACCCTTTCTGCTTCACACCGTTGATGAGCTGGAGGAGGCAGCCTGAGTTGCCGTTGGCCACGATGGCGGCGCCCGTGGACTGGATATGCTTAAGCTTGCGGTCCAGGAGCTGGTTGGCCATCTCCGGCTGCACGATGTTGTAGATGCCGGCGCTGCCGCAGCACCACGTGCTCTCCGGCAACTCAACCAGCTTCAGATTCGGGATCACGCCCAGCAACTGGCGCGGCTGAGCGGTAACCTTCTGACCGTGCGCCAGGTGACAGGACTCGTGGTAGGTTACCACCTGCGGTGGAGCCTGGCGGGCGGGCGGCTGGATGCCGATCTCCATGAGCCACTCGTGGATGTCCTTGACCTTCTTGTCCCACAAGATCGCCCGGTCGCGGTAAGACGGGTCGTCAGCGAGCAGCTTGTGGTAGTGCTTCATGTGGGACCCGCAGCCGCCGGCATTGCTGATAATCGCGTCGAATTGCTCCGGCGGGAACTGTTGGATTTGCTTGCGCGCGAGCTCCTGGGCCATGCCCCACTCGCCGTTATGGGCGTGCAACGAGCCGCAGCAGAGCTGCCTGGGCGGCGTGACCACCTCGCAGCCGTTGTGTGCGAGCACCTCCACCGTGTCCCGGTTGATGTCGCTGAAGATCAGGTCCTGGGCGCAGCCGGTGAGCATGGCCACGCGATACTTCTTCCGGCCGACGGCGGGGGTCAGCGGGGCAATCAAATCGGCGGAGAACCTGGGCTGGATGTCTGGAGTGAAGGCCTCCAATTCGCGCAGGCGCCTGGGCAGAAGCCTCAACGCCCCGCTGCGGCGCACGAGCGTTTGCAGCCCAAGCTGTTGGTAGAGCCGCAGCACCCGGCCCACCAGCCGCAAGTGGCCCAGGTCCATGAACAGCCAGCGAATGGCGAAGGCGCGGATGAGGTTGCGCCTGGGCGACTTGAGCACGCCGCTGCACTCGGCTTCCGCGCGGGCATGCTCGAACAACTCGGCATAGTTGACGCCCGCCGGGCACGCCGTCATGCAGGCCAGGCAGCCGAGACAGAAGTACATCTCGTCAGCGAAAGTGCGGGTAACGTCCAGCCGCCCATCGGCAATCGCGCGCATGAGCGAGATGCGCCCGCGCGGGCTGTGGCGCTCGATCTTGGTCGCGTCGTAGGTCGGGCACGTGGCCAGACATAGACCGCAGTGCATGCATTGCTGCACGACTGAATAATCGAGGCCCTTGAGATGAGAGAAGGGGGCAATCATTCGCGCCAGCCTCCTGGAGTGCGCCCGTCCTCTGCCGCTTTGGATGCGGCACACAACGGAAAACGGCAGCCGGCTGCCGCGCTCCGGTACTCTGCGGGGAGAAGCGTGGCAGGCATGTCAGTCGAACATCTTTCCCGGGTTCAGAATGCCCTTCGGATCCAAGGCGCGCCGCAGCTCGCGCATCACCCGCATTTGGGCGTCGCCGGCGAACTTCGGCAGGAATGACTTCTTGGACACGCCGATGCCATGCTCACCGGTGATGGTGCCCCCCAGCCGAATCGCCTCCGTGAAGATCTCTTTGAATGCCTCTTCCACGCGGTGCATTTCGTCGCGGTTGCGCTCGTCAGTGAGGAAAGTTGGATGCAGGTTGCCGTCGCCCATGTGCCCGAAGGTTCCGATGCGCAGCTTGTGCTTGTCGGCGACCGTGGCGACGAACCGAATCATCCTGGCCAGCTCGCTGCGCGGCACAGTGGCGTCCTCGAGAATCGTCGTGGGTGCGACGCGGGCCAGGGCCGAAAAGGCGCTACGCCGCGCAGTGGCCAGCTTCGTCGCCTCAGCATCGTCCCTGGCGACGCGGACTTCAACCGCCCCGTTCTTCCGGGCAATGCTTTCCATCTTCGCGGCTTCTTCGGCCACGGGGCCCGGGTGCCCGTCGGTTTCCATGAGCAGGAGCGCCTCGCAGTCGAGCGGCAGGCCGACCTTGGCAAAGTCTTCAACGCAATGGATGGTGGTGCGGTCGAGAAACTCCAGCGTGCAGGGGATGACCTGCGCCGCGATAATGTCCGAAACGGTCTGGGCGGCCTGGTCCATCCGGGCGAACGTGGCGACCAGCGTCTTCTTGGCAGCGGGCTTGGGGATGAGCTTCAGGAGCACCTTGGTGATGATGCCGAGCGTGCCTTCCGAGCCGATGAACAGGTCGCGCAACGAATAACCGGCCACATCCTTGACGCATTTGTTCCCGGTCCAAAGCACCTCGCCGTCCGGCAGCACAACCTCCAGCCCCATGACGTAGTTGCGGGTGACGCCGTACTTGAGGCCGCGCAATCCGCCGGAGTTCTCGGCCACATTGCCACCGATGGTGGAGATCTTCATCGAGCCCGGGTCGGGCGGGTAAAACAGGCCGGCGGCGTCCGCGGCGTTGGCGATCGCCTGCGTGGTGGCGCCAGCCTCCACCTGCAGGGTCAGGTTGGCGCGGTCCAAATCCAGAATCCTGTCCATCTTGGCCAGGCAAAGGACGATGCAATCCGCGCTGGGGAGGCTGCCGCCGCTCAGGCCCGTGCCCGAACCGCGTGTTACGACTGCGGTTCCTGCCTGCGTGGCCAGTTTCAATACGCCGACAACCTGCTCCGTGGTCCTGGCAAACACGACACATCCCGGCATCTGTTGCAGCGCGGCGGTGCCATCAAATGAATACGGGATCAGGTCTTCCTTTTCCGTCAGGAGATTGTCCGCGCCCAGCAGGCTGCGCAGGTCGGAGAGTGTATTTGGCCCGATTGACATAAAAGTTCGCCAGTGCAGGATGTTCGAGCAGGACGGTGGGGTCAAGAAAAGGAGCGGCGCACCCGCAGGATTACGCCAGCCGCACCATCACTCAAGAACGCGGCCTTCTGGCAGCCAAAGAGGTCTTGAATCGTCGCCTCCTGCCATTTCTGCCGCTTCTGCCAAACCGCATTGCCTTCTGCGGGAGAATGCATTATCACAGCCCAGCATCATGTCCACTATGACCTCAAGCCGTAACCAATCTAACGGCACTCTGAATCGCAGGATGTTCCTCAAGTCCGCCTCCCTCGCTGTCGGTGGCTGCGGATTGGCGAGCTGCGGCTTGACAGCGGGCTGGGCGAAGGGTGCGACAATCGAGGAAAAGGCCGTCCAAACGGCCGCCGCGCTTCCCCGCGGCAACGCGCCCCAGCCGGTGCCCGCGCCGCACTTTCCCGACCGCCTGCATGCGTTCGTGTGGCGCAACTGGCAACTGGTGCCCGCCAGACGCATGGGTGAGGTTGTCAGCGCCAGCGCCGGCGACATCGTCCGCCTGGGCCGGAGCATGGGCTTGAAAGGCCCGCCGCGCATTACCCTTGACCAGCAGCGCCGCTCCGCGTTGACAGTGATCCGCCGCAACTGGCATCTGCTCCCATACGAGCAACTCTTGCAGCTCCTCGGCTGGACGGCCGAACAGATGGCCTTCACGCTGCGCGAGGACGACTTCCTCTACGTCAAGCTGGGCAACCTCAAACCCCAGTGCGAGCGATTGCTGTACCGTCCCCCCGATCCCGGCGCCCGCGCCCGCGCCGCAGAGATTGCCGCAGTGCTGCGCGCCCAGTTCCCCGAAGGAGTGGGACAACCCGAGCAACCCTTGTTCGAGTTCGTGAAACAACTGTCTCGGCCGCCCAAAGCGGGCGAAGGCCCACGCGCGGGCCATAGCGCCTTCTCCCCGCGCTACTGCTACTCCTATTTTGCGCTCTACGGCGATCCCTTGCTCGACCCCGCGCTGGACCCTTACCCGGACGGTTACCTCGCCCGCCTGGCAGCCTCGGGTGTGGATGGAATCTGGCTGCAGGCGGTCCTGACCCAGCTCGCCCCGTTTCCGTGGGATGCTCGCCAAAGCCAGCATTTCGAGACGCGGCTGAAGAATCTGCGCCTGCTGATCGAGCGAGCGCGGCGGCACGGCCTGGGGGTCTATCTCTACCTCAACGAGCCGCGCGCCCGCACGTTGAGCTTCTTCGCCGCGCGGCCCGGCTTGAAGGGGGTGACGGAAGGAGAATTTGCCAGCTTGTGCACCAGTGTGCCGGAAGTTCGCGATTACCTGGCCGCAGCGGTGGCCACTATTTGCCGCGCTGCGCCCGGGTTGGAGGGGTTCTTCACTATCACTGGCTCGGAGAACCTGAGCAATTGCTGGTCGCACGGCAATGGCAAGGCGTGCCCGCGTTGCGGCCAGCGCAAGCCGGCTGAGGTAATCTCAGAAGTCAACGCCACCTTCTATGAAGGCATCCGCCGGGCCGGCCATGGGCAGAAGCTCATCGCCTGGGATTGGGGCTGGGGCGACGAATGGGCGGACCAGGTCATCGCGCTGCTTCCGCGCGAGGTCAACTTCCTGAGCGTGAGCGAATGGGGGATGCCGATTAAACGTGGCGGCGTCGAAACCGGCATTGGGGAGTATTCCATCTCGACTGTTGGGCCTGGCGACCGCGCCCGGCGCCGCTGGGACCAGGCGCGCGCCCGGGGCTTGCGCGCCCTCGCCAAAGTGCAGTGTGGCAATACGTGGGAGCTTTCTGCCGTCCCCTACATCCCGGCGGTGGCCAATGTCGCCCGCCACGCGGCGAATCTGCGCAGCGTTGGCGTCAATGGACTCATGCTGGGCTGGACGTTGGGCGGGTATCCATCCCCCAATCTGGAGGTAGTCGCCGAAATGGGCGCCGCGCCGGTGGAAGGCGAGACAGCAGACCCGGCGAGTGCGATGGCGCGCGTGGCGGAGCGGCGTTTCGGAAAGCAATTGGCCCCCGCGATGGTCCATGCCTGGCAGGAGTACAGCGACGCTTTCAGCGAGTTCCCATTCCACGGCAGCCTGGTCTATAGCGCGCCCATGCAGGTCGGCCCGGCAAATCTGCTATGGGGCGAACCCACCGGCTATCGTGCCTCAATGGTGGGCTTTCCTTATGATGATCTGGATGCCTGGCGCGCGGTCTACCCGGCGGAGGTCTTCGTCGGGCAGTTTGAGAAAGTGGCCGGCGGCTTCGAGCGCGCGCACCGCCGCCTGGCCGACGCGGTCCAAAGCTGCCGCAGCCAGTTAAGTGCGCAGCAGCACGCAACCGCGCAGCAGGAATTGAGCGTGGGCGAAGCCGCTGCAATTCACTTCCGCAGCACCGCCAACCAGGCCCGGTTCGTTTTAGCCCGCCGACGCCTGAAAGAAGCGAAGTCCCCGGCCGACGCGCATTCTGTCCGCACCGAACTCGAGGGCCTGCTGCAGGCCGAGATGGCGCTGGCCCGCCGTCTTCACACGATCCAGACCCGCGATTCACGGATCGGCTTCGAGGCCTCCAATCAATACTACTACGTCCCTGTGGACCTGGCGGAGAAGGTCATCAACTGCCAGGACCTGCTTGCGCGCTGGCTGCCGCCGAGTTAAGGCCCTTTCGCCCCAGCGGGCCGTGTCGTGGCCGTCTCAGCGAGAAGGCCCTGCCACGCGCGAGTTGACTCCAGCCGGTTCTGCTGGCGATTATTTGGCGCCCGATTGAGCGTATGCGCGACTCCGTGACCAATTTGGATTGGGCCATCATCCTCAGCTATTTGGTGGGGGTCGTTGGTGTGGGCGTGGCAGCGGGGTTCTTGCGCCGGCGGGGCGGCGAGGGCAGCCATTACTTTCTGGCGGGCAACACGCTCACTTGGCCCATCATCGGGCTGGCCATGTTCGCGGCCAACATCTCCACCGTCCACCTCGTGAGCCTGGCTGAGGCGGCCTACAAGTACGGCCTGGTCTTCGGCAACTTCGAATGGATGGCGGGCTTTACGCTGATCCTGCTCTCCCTGTTCTTTGCTCCGCTCTACCTGCGTTCGCGTGTGCCGACGCTGCCGGATTACCTAGAGCGCCGGTTCAACCGCCGCTGCCGCGACTACCTGGCCTTCGTCTCGCTCTTCTCGGCGATCGTGATTCATATCGGCGTGGCGCTCTACACTGCGGCGTGGGTGTTGCGCGGGATTCTGAACCTCGGCCCGCAGGCCACTATTCTCGGCCTGGATGCGCTGATGTTCTTTATTGTTGCGCTCGGCGTGCTGACCGGCCTTTACACGATGCTCGGCGGCTTGCTGGCCGTGGTGTGGACCGAGAGCATTCAGACACTGTTGCTGCTGGTCGGTGCGGTCTGCATCACAGTGGTGGGTTTTGTAAAGATCGGCGGGTGGCCCGCGCTCGCGCAAACGCTCGCGGCCCACCCCCACCCGCTGGCTGGCGCGGAAGGCTTTCCTGCGACCACCGCCAACTTCCTCAACATGGCCCGCGGCGCCGACGATCCCAGCGGGCTGCCGTGGTACTCAATCCTGCTCGGCTACCCGGTTCTGGGCATTTGGTATTGGTGCTGCGACCAGACTATTGTCCAGCGCGTGCTGGCGGCGCGCGACGAGAAGCAGGCCCGGCTCGGCCCGCTGTTCTGCGCGTTCATCAAGATCCTGCCCGTGTTCTTCTTTGTGCTGCCCGGCGTAATCTGCGTCGCGCTGGTCCAGCAGGGCCTGTTCAACGGCGCGGCCCCAGCCAGGGCCGCTGATACCTACACCTTCATGCTCGTCCACCTGCTGCCTGTGGGTTTGAAGGGGCTGGTTGCCGCGGCCATGCTGGCGGCGGCCATGCAAACCTGCTCCGCTGCGCTGAACTCTTCGGCCACGCTCTTCGCCTACGACATCGTCCGGCGCTGGCGGCCCGCGACCAACGACCACCAGCTGGTCGTTATTGGCAAGGTCACCACAGTCGTGGCTACGGTCCTGGCAATCGTTATGTCGCCGCTGTTCGGCCATTACGACACCATCTTTGCCGGCATCAACAAGCTCATCTCCTATGTCGCCCCGCCGATCACGGCGGTGTTCCTGTTCGGCGTGTTCTGGAGGAAGGCTTCGGGCCGGGCGGCGTTCCTTACGCTGGTGGCCGGGGCGATGATGGGCGCGGCCATCTTCCCGCTGGACTTCTGGAAGCCCGAAATAGCGGCTTGGCTTGGGCGGAACAGCCCAGCGCTGGCAAGCGCTTACGACGGCTTCTGTCGCTGCGTGATCAACGACTTCATGTTGACCGCGTTCTACCTGTTTATGGGGTGCTGCGCCATTATGTGGTGCGCCTCAAAACTCCTGCCCGAACCGCTCAAGCCCGAGGCGCAGGGACTGGTGTGGGGGGACTGGCGCGAGCCGTTGCGCGGCGAAACTCGCGGCCGCGGCTTGGGCAATTACCGCATCCTCGCCGCCTGCGTGCTTGCGGCCTTCACCGTGCTCTACCTAATCTTCCGCTGATGCCGCCCTTTAACTCCCTGCCCAATCGGAGACACCTCTCCGCTCTCCTCCTCGCGGCCTTGGTGGCTGGTTGTGCCACTGCGCCACGAGCGCCGCAACGCTACGCCTGGGTCACCGGCCTCAAGCCCGAGAAGGCCGCCTACTACCGCGAGCTGCACGCCCACCCCTGGCCCGGCGTGATGAAGCAGCTCAAGGCCTGCCACATCCAGAACTACTCCATCTTCGAGAAGGAGATCGACGGCAATCTCTACCTCTTCTCCTACCTCGAATACACCGGCAAGGACTTCGCCGCCGACATGAAGCAGATGGCCGCCGACCCCGAGACCCGCCGGTGGTGGAAGGAAACCGATCCCTGCCAACACCCGTTGCCGGACGCCGCCGCCCAAGGGAAAATCTGGTCCGACGCCAGGCAAGTATTCTACCTGCCATGAAACCCTGTTCATGGCGCCCCGTAGCGGCGTCTCGGCAGAGCGCCGCTGGCTTAAACTATGAACATCAGCGGCGCTCTGCCGAGACGCCGCTACGCGAGCCTTGAAATGAACCTGCGAATAAGACTTCTGTTGCTGGCGGCCGCGCTGTCGCGCAGCCTTAGCCTCTACGGCGCGGACCCCAAGTATCCCGTTCTTCCCCCCGACTCCGAACGACTCCAATGGTGGCGCGACGCGCGCTTCGGCTTGTTCATCCACTGGGGGCCGGTCAGCCTCAAAGGCACCGAGATCGGCTGGTCCCGCGGCGGCGAGCGGCACGGCTACAAGGGCCACGGCACCCAAATCCCCGTGGAGGTCTACGACAACCTCTACAAGCAATTCAACCCGAGCCGGTTCAATGCGGACGAATGGGTTGCCACCGCAATGGCCGCGGGAATGAGGTATCTTGTCTTCACCAGCCGCCACCACGACGGCTTCAGCATGTTCGACACCCAGGCCGACGACTACAAGATCACCTCGCCCGACAGCCCATTCCGACGGGACGTGGTCCGGGAACTGGCTGGCGCTTGCCACCGTGCCGGCTTGCGTTTTGGTCTTTACTACTCCCAACCCAACTGGCGTCACCCGGACGCCTTCACTGACCGCCACACCAACTACCTGGCCTACCTCAAGACGCAGGTCCGCGAGCTTCTCACCAACTACGGCACGCTGGACATCTTCTGGTTCGATGGCCTCGGCAAAACCGCCCAGGACTACGACGCCGAGGCCGTCAACACCATGATCCGCGAGTTGCAGCCGCGCATCATCATCAACAACCGCAATGGTCTGCCGGAAGACCACGACACGCCGGAGCAGCGCATCGGCACCTTCCAGCACCACCGCCCCTGGGAAAGCTGCATCACCATCTGCAAGCAGTGGGCCTGGAAGCCGGATGACCAAATGAAGTCACTGGCCGAGTGCCTCGAGACGCTCATCCGCTGCGCTGGTGGCGATGGCAACTTGCTCTTCAACGTCGGCCCGATGCCGGACGGCCGGATCGAGCCGCGCCAGGTCAAGCGGCTCGAGGAAATGGGGACCTGGCTCCGCAAGCACGGCGAATCCATCTACGGCACCCGCGGCGGCCCTTGGAAGCCTGGCAAATCCATTGCCAGCACCCGCAAAGGCAACACTATCTACCTGCATCTTTTGGGATACCGCGGAAAGACCGTCACCCTAACGAACATACCCCGAACGATCATGCACAGTTCGGCGCTCACTGGCGGAACTGCGCGAGTCAGCCAATCAGGCCGCCAAATCTCCATCAGCATTGATACCTTGCCTGCCCACCCGCCAGCCAAGGGCGCCGAACTGCTCCTGCGCCGCGCCACGGACCAATCCGCCCCGCCCCCGATTGACTCCATCCTCAAGCTCGAACTGGACGGCTCGGCGATGGACCTTGAGCCGCTCTGAGTCCCCGCCCAGCCGGCCGCGGGGGAAAAACAGTCGCAACCCGGCTACATAACAATGGCAACCCCTGGCGGAACGCAATTGAGTTAACGCCAGGGGCCAAGATAGCGATGAAGCTCCAGCTACGAGGTTACTGAGTTTGTTTCACTATCCTCAGACCTTTAGGGATATACGGCTGTGAATGGGAATTCTTGCTCACTCCGTCCGTAGCGCGCCTGGGAAGTGATTGCGACGGAACAGAGTTGAAGGCCGTTCGTCCTAAGACTGTGCATCATGCAAATCATGGCCAACTTACATATTGCAGAAGTGCCAGTTGAAACCGTCATGGCGCCTGACCTGCCAAGGTGTGCAACTGGGCTCCCATCGCTTGGTCCAGGCGATCGCGATTCGCCGCACGGAAGTGGCGCCGGAAGTAATCGTTGCCGTTGCGAAGGTCAAACCTGGTAGCCAAATCCAGGTATTCCCTGGAGAGCCACTCCCAGAGGCTGCAGGCATAGGGATTCTCGATCCCTGCGGTGGCCAAAAACCCGGGAGGCAGATGAATCTCCGTGCGAGGATGATGCACGCGGAGTTGCCCAAACAGTTCGAGCGAATCTGAATAGAATCCTCGACGGTCGGCAGGATCGGGCGTCTGGAGGGCCAAAGGGAAATGGCGTTCAAATACCGCGCGAGCCTTGTCGAGATCATTGCAGAGCACGAGGTACCTGAGGTGGTCTCCAGCAGCACCGATGTAGCGCAAACGATCCGCGATGTTGGGATAGGTGCGCAAATGGTGCCGTCGAGCCTGTTCAGTGCGTCCCGCCCGCACGAGGGGACACAGCAGGCTGGCAATGAGCCCGTAAGGCGGCCAGGCACGGGACAGCCGCCCTTCGAGCAGCGGGCTGGCAAGCTCAATTGCCTCCGATTCTCTTTTCCAACAAAGCAGAGAAATGACCTGAGCGCCTTGCTCGCAGGCGGGGCAATCACTCATCCGATCTCGCGGTTGTTTCAGCCACTCTTCATGCCAGCGCTCCGCGCACTCCAGGTCACATAACGTCAGGGCGACGTCCCGGCGGCAGTAAAATTCTGTGCGTCGGCTATAACCGGCACGCTGCAAACGCAAACCCAGATCATCCAGCGTTTCAAGGATTTGCGCGCGCGAAATCTCGGGAAAGCTGGACAGCGACCTTGCGCTCCATTTGTAATCCCAGAGTAATTCAAAGAGATCCTGCTCGAATAGCTCCGGGCGTAGATCGAACTGTGCCAGCCGCCAGGCGAAGCCGACCAGCGCGATCTCAGTGTGGCCGCAGCAAACCGCGACGCGGTGCAACTGCTTCCGGGCCGCGTAGGCACTTCTCAGGTCATTGGAGGCATCGGCCCGGCGCACCGCTTCCTGCCAGCGCGCGAGTTGGTCGGGCCCGGGATCATACGCCTCTTGAAGGGACGCAACCAACTCTTCGAGCCATCTGTCGTCTGACACGTTCATGTCCCCTCCTTTCGGCAACCCGCAGCAAATTCAGCCAGGCCGGTTAGCGCTTGATTCAGCAGCCGCATCTCCGCTGCGTTCAAGGGATACTGGCCCAGCAACAACGCCTGCACGTAAAGCACCTCGACGACGCGGCGGGCTACCGCGTCGGAGCCGGTGCGCAAGAGCCGTTGGATCAGCGGGTTCTCATAGTTCAGGCAGAGCTCGGCAAAGGTCGGGTCCGATTCTTGAAAAACGCTCACCAGAATTCCGGACCAGACCTCCGAACTGGCCTCCCGCGCCTGCTCGGCGCTGCGCTGCAGCCGCCGCGCTTCCGAGGCGGTGTAAAGCACTGGCAATTCCGCCGGCAGAAACCGCCGAAGCGACGGACGGCAATTCACAGGATGGAGGGTGCTAGCGGCAGTTTCAATAAGACGGGCCGCGCGCTCCTGCGCGGCAGGCTCAACGTCTCTGAAGGAGGCGGTCAACTCCTGGATGGTGACCCTTCTTACCGGCTGTCCCGGAAACAACGCGGCGTAGCGTTCCAGTAGTTTCGCCGCCAGGTAGTGTCGGGCATTAATGATGCAGAGCGACTGCGCCGCAGCCACCTGCGCGATTTGCCGGAACTCTTCTTCGCCGGTGACGTAGTTGATTTCCTGGAAGTGCTTTTGCAGTTCACCCAGGCTCATAATGCCAAGCGACGTTTCAAATGGCAGGTGTCTCCCCACAACTTCGCAGAATTCGTCGTCCTCAGCGGCCAAGCTCATAATCGCTTGCGAGTGGATCGCGATGATCTGCAACAGGCGCTCCGGGTTCTTGACAGACAGGTTCAACAGGTAATCGCGGATCGCCGCCCCTAATCTCTCCCGGGCAGCGAGGAGGGCGTCGTCTTCGTAAATGGCCTCCCGGGAAGCGGTCGGGCGCAGTTGCGTGCTGTTGATAACGCACCGCACGAACACCGCCCATGGCGGCATCAAGTTATCCGCGCCTTCCGTCAGCAGCATCCCTTTGACGAATACATGGTTGGACCTCCGCGCGGATATATTCTGCGCATGAGGCAAAAAGAACACCGCTCCTTCGAGGCCATCGCTCCGCATCTCCAGGGGGATGAAATCCAGAAAATCCACCCCGCAGAGCCGCTTGCCGTAGTTCAGAAAAGCCGCTCGGCGATCTGATTCTGTGGCGTAGCGCTGCTTCCACGGCGGTAACGCTGCGTTGACCTGGCATCTGCGATCACCGGTCACCAACACGATCGGGACCGGCAGCAGGGAGCCATAACGAGCCGCCATGTCCCGGACGAAGGGCGGTTTCAAGAAATCAGCCCGGTCTGCCCGGCTGCGCAGGAACACCCTCGTTCCGGGCGCGTGCTCGGTCTCCAACACCCGAACCGTGTAGCTCCCATCCGACTTGCCTTTCCATTCAATGGCCGGACCGCCCCGCGCAGAGCGAGTGATCAAGACGATTTCGTCCGTGACCATGAAGCAGGACAACAGCCCAATGCCGAACTGGCCGATATAGTTGGCGCGCTGCTCCTGGAAATCGCTGCGCTTGGAACTGCTCCCGATCGTGGCCAGGAACGCGTGGATTTCCTCCTGGGTCAGTCCCATGCCGTTGTCCTCGATCAAGAGCGTGGACGGGACCCCCTCCCGACCCGGGACCACTTCGATCAAGATCTCCCCTTTGTGGGAGGGATCGAGAGCCGACCGGGCGGCAGTGGCATCCACCGCGTTTTGGAGCAATTCTCTAATGTAGACCTGGGGGCCGCTGTAGAGATGGTTTGAGAGCAAGTCAATGATTGCCTGGAGGTTGACCTGGAACCGGAAGTCCTGGTTGGCTCTGGATACAGGCTGCTGGGAGTTCTTCACGAGACTAAGAGCCGCTTGGGACTCGGTCTCCGCCGTTCTAGTTTCATTCATACCAGAAGGGATTACGGCACCCGCCTGAGTTTCTTGCTAACAAAGCCGACGAAAGCACCGGCGATAGCCGCCGACACCTTCGTCCCAAGACTACTGCCGTACCGGCGTGAACCAGGCTCCGAATGCGGGGCGCACCTCTGCTGCCAGGGGATTCCCCACAGTATGGTCGCTAGACGGTCCTTGGACGGCCAACTGAATAGTGACGATTACTTCGCCCCAGCCGAAAAGGACAATGCGTCTTGTTACCCCTTGAAAAGACGCGAGTTAGCATCACGCCCCTGCTCCTGCGCCAAGTCCATCCCGACCTCCTGTCACAGAATAATGACATTTCCACCTACTCGAGGGGCAATGACCGTCTGCAGAGCCGAAGGATAGGTGGCGATCCTACGCCGCCGCCCCTCTCCCAACCATCTCAAAAGTCCAGTATTCGGCGCGTTTGGGCGGTGTTGCCCCGGCTAGACCACGGAGTGACCCCGGTGTGTATCCCATGGGGAGCGCTCCCCATGGGATACACACCGGGGTATAGCAAGCGTCTCATAGGAGTCTGGCTGGGTTATCGTGCGAGCAACCCCCTTGGCTTACCCATGAATTCGGATGCCGCAGGCACCCGAGTGGGGGGCAAGACCGCCACTGCTCTGGCGGACCCCCATCGCCGGAAGTAACTCAAAACAATGAGGATGGACCATCTGGTGACCTGGACCTCTTTCGTCCTTGGCTCACTTAACCCGTTCGTTGCCGTGGTTTGGTAGGAGGGGTTGGCGAGGCTGCGATGTCAGGGAAAAAGCCTCCAGTCGTTGGCCAGAAGTTGTCCAAAGATACTTGACCAGAGGCCAGAATTCCACCGTGATGCAAAAACTTGGCATGGTTTGTGCCCACACGGGGCCTATGAATCGAACCACTAGTCCTATTGGCGATGAAGAGTGGCGCAGGCTACTCTCCCGGATCTACAAAAACTTGCGCCGTCGTCTTGGGTCCGACGACGCCGCGGAGGAAGTACTGGGCATAGCCAAGTGCTTGATTATGCAACACCTGAACCAATTCGACCCGGCCAAGGCGCCGATCGCGGCGTTTGCTTTTTTCTGGGCCGACATCGCGGTAAAAAGATACCTTGAGGACATCACAAAGGACCTCCCCACGCTACCGCTGCCACATACTCAGGATTCAGACTCTGACACCGATGGAGGCCCATCACGTGTGCCTCCGGCGTTACAAACACCACCGCTGCTGCGCGATCAGGAATACTCGAAATCACTCTTGTTCCGAATATGTTCTCTGCCCCTCCCACCCGACATGATTCTGGTCTTCCTGATGGTCGAAGTGTTGGGGTGGCGCCAAAGGGAGCTGGTCGCCAACAGCCAGTGGTCCGTGGCCGCTTTATTCATGGAAGCGGAGGTCGAACTGGCGGGGATCTTGGGCTTGGAAGTTACTCGAGGCGGCCTACAACCGTTGCGTGAGGTCATCGAAGCGCGGAAGACTTTCGCTGAGCTGAAAATGGCTCGAAAAACTCGGGCGAGCTATGCCAGCCTGCTGGGGACGGTCCCTGAAAACTGTACGCTGGAGCAAATCTTTCACGCCAAAGGATGGTGCACCGCGCGTGCCAAGTCCCAAGGGCTTACCAACATCATCGGCACCGTGCGAAAGCGTCTTCAGGCAGGTTTTAGGAAATAACTGCGAACTACGCCGCACGTTTCCTCCGTGCCGCGGCCCTTACAGACTTCGTCCACAGGGAAAACCGAACGAGCCGCGCTTGGACAGCGCATCGCTTGCAGCCGGCCACATGTTCTTCCAGGCGAGCCGCCGCCTTCGGAGTTAGCTTCTCTTCAAAGTAGTCCGCAAGTTGTCGGGCCGTGAGATGTTTCATCGTTAGATAGAGTAGGCATGTCCAGGTATTTTAACTACCTATATTTCAGCAAAAGCGCGATTTGCTTGTTCAAAATCCCCAGCGGCCCCCTACGAACATCGTGTTCATCTCCTTCCGCCGCGTTCTTGTCCATATCGAGTTTGCGTACGTCAATTGGACTGGGTGTCTCGTTTCTGGCCAGGTTTGAGGCATCTGAGAGGCCCGGTCCACGACAAACTATTCGAAATCTGTCAGGATTGCTTACGTCAGGAAGTATTTAGGGACAAAATTTCGACAACTTGGCACACGCACTGCTTGTAACGGTGGTATGAATCCAAACCTAAAAGTGAATGCCGAGCAGACCCCCGCCGAAAAACGTCTGGTCTTACTGGTGGAGGAGGATCAAGACGAGCGGGAGTACATGCGAGCTTCTCTCACGAAGGGATCGCTGTCTTGTGTTGCTGTAGGCTCGGCCTCGGAGGCGTTGGAAGTACTGGAACGGAAAGAAGTCGCGCTGCTGGTGCTTGAATGGGGCCCGGACAAGGGCGGGGCTGAGGTGCTGAGTTTTGCCCGCAAAAACTGGCCCAAAATGCCGGTCGTAGCAACTAGCCGCCCGCGGCTCGAGGTCCGCACCGATGCAGTGCTCCACAAAGCCGATGCATTCCTGCACAAGCCCCTTAGCGGAGAAGTCTTGAGAACGCAGGTGATGCAATTGCTTGAGCGCGTACCGGCTGATTCCGCAGTGCTGCTCCCGGAACGGCCGGAGGACACGCTTCCACTGGGCGAGATTAAGCGCCGCTACATCTGCCATGTTTTCAAATTGTTCGACGAGAACATATCCCTGGCGGCGAGGGCTTTGGGAATCCACCGCCACACCGTTGCAGCGGCGTTGGGGCAAGGAACCTCCGCCGGGACGATGCCCGCCGAAAGATCGGTAGCAGCAGCTCCGAACGAGTCGCTTGACTTACATCGGGAAGATGAACGGATACCCGAGCGACTCGGCATGTGGTGAGGACGGCTCGACGGCTCAATGATTCCCACGTCTGGTTCCTTGGGGGCCCGGCATTTGTCGAGGGGCGCAACGGGCTTCCCGATTTGGCCCGACCGCGAATCGGGTCTTTCCGGTGTCGTATCACGTCCTGCTTTGTGGTAAACACGGGCAGATGAAATCCTTTGGGGAGCTGGCGGCATGAACCCTTTCGCGATCGTTGATAGGGACGAGGGGCGGAGGATTGCCTTAAAGGTATTGCTGGAGCCCGAGCACCAGGTGCGCGAGTACCAGAGCCTGCAGCAGGTCGGCCAGCAGGCATCCGGTGGCGAGTTTGGAGCCTTGTTCCTGGCCTGGAAACCCGGGGGACCCGAGCGCCTGGAAACGACCAAAAAGGTGGAATGGACAACCAAGTTTGTCGTACCGGTGTCTCTGCTGCCGTGGGTCATCACAGATGCAGATCTGAAGGCTGAGTGGAAGAAGGCAGAGGAATGGAGCATCGATGCCTTTCCCGATGCAACGTTCAGGTTTGTCCATCCCCTGACGGTGAGGGCAATCCTGAGAGTGTTGTCGGAAATCGTTGGCTCCAGTCAAGAAATCCTGCGCCTTGGGCAACGTGCGGCCCGAGATGCGGTCGAAGATCAAGAAGTTTTGCTGACCGGAGAAGCCGCGAGCGGAACGCAACAGCTCGACTGTGAAAAATCCAGCCAGCGGCCCCGGCTGCCCAATCTGGTCGAAGGGCAACGAATACTCGGCCCACGGGTGCGGGTTCTGAGGAAGCTCGCCGAAGGGGCATTCTCGGCAGTGTTTTTGGCAATTGGTCCTATGGGGCACAGGCTTGTGTACAAGCTGGTCAAGTCGGATAAGGCAGGACAACTCGAGGCACTGAAAAAGACCAGCGAGCTCATCTGGTGCACCGCAAAAGGGACGGCATACCTTTTGAACGCGACGGCCGGTTACTGCGAAGATACCAGATTCTATTATATCGCGACGCCTCTCTTGGACGGCATCAATGCGGACTATCCACTGCTGAACTGCTACAGACCTAAAACGCTGGCCTGGTGGTTGAGGTCGTTACGGCGCCCTAACGGAGTGCTCAGCAAAGAAGACGCGCTTGTGCTCTTTAGCCATTTAATTTCGATACTGGAAGCGCTGAGTTTCCTGCACCGGCTAGGCTTGGTCTACAACGACGTGCATCCCGGTAACATAGGCTTTTACGAGGACAAGGTGATGCTGATCGACCATACGGCCATTACCTTTCCGGATGTGAAACCTACCCCGGCGCCGGAGTCCTACCCCTACGCCCCACCCAAAGGGCAGGGATGGGTCGCCTCCCCTGCGTTCGATTCGTATTGCGTCGTCAAGATACTAGTAGAAGGTATCACCCAAAAGCAGCCAGAGGAAATACGCCCGGAGTCGATATCCGACATCGCCAGCGAGTACTTCAAAGGTCTGTTTCATGCAGTAGACCGGATTGCCCGAAAAGGACTGCAAACGGATCCGACCAAACGCTATCAATCGGCTGAGGAACTCATGGATGACTTAGAGCATGCTCGACAACTGCTGGCTGAGCACTAGGATTGATCCCGATCTGTGCCCCTGCCTTACACAGTTGAGGGTGGCACCTGAGAAAACGCTTCGATCTCCCTCGTCTTGGCTGTGGAAACCGGGACGTGCCTTCGCGCTGAATCGGCCCTGGCGACCTTGGCCGGCGGAAGCAGGTGGTGATATGCCAACTGGCCACCGCAGCCCCACAAGTTGCCTCCTGCGCCGCCCGCTTGCTTCCCCGGTTCCTCCTCCCCTGGTGTCTGAGTCACTCTCTCCGAAAGGCTCCTCGTCAATTCAGGCTGAACCTTCCAGGCATCTGCAGCTCCGGCCCAGGCACAGGCTCTCCACCCCTTGCCAGCCAGTCGTGGGCCTCGGAAGCCGCCTCGGCGGGCGAGACGTCAGTATAAATGACTTTCATGAAAGCCGGCAGGTAGGCATCGGCCATGATGAGGCAGAGCTCCAGCAGGTGCCGGATCAGATCGTCACTTAATTCCCCTTTGGCGTAGTGGGAGGCAGCTTGGAATCGAAGGTCGCCGTCGCTGTGGTCGAACTCGAACTTGCCGGTCTTTATCCCGAATGAGGCCCGGAGGCAGAGCTCGGCTGCGGCTGCGCTCCTGTGCCCCGGCACCTCGGGAAAGGGCGCGATGACTTGGATCAAGTCGTCGGATTCGTCCACGACGATGATGCAGCGGATAGCCCCGTTTTTCCCGCCGAAACCCGTCCGCAGCACAGGGCGGTCTTGCTCTAACTGGAACTTCCAGCCGTTCTGCTGAAAGTGCTCGATTACCTTCTGGAGGCCACTGGGTGTATTCATTGCGTTTCCTTTCCTTCTTCCGGCGGGTTAGTTCCGTTGCAGGTTCAGGTGAACGGCTTTGGCTCCGGCCAACAGCGCGGCGCCCGCGATTGCCTGCCTCACGAACGGATGGTTCTCGCCGCAGTGAACGTCGTTGTGAATCATCTCTGCACTGACCGGTCTTGACGCCAACATGGCCTCCGTAAAGGCCAGATATTCGGGCGGGCAATCGCGGTGAGTGGAGAGCGGGAAAATCACAATATTGCCGCATTGCGGGCTTTCCCTCACCTCGATCTGTGCTAGGTATTGGTTGAGTAGTGTCTTCATTCCGTAGGGTAATACGCTCAGTCATGGTGTTTCTTGCCGACGGACTTCGGCAGGCGACGCAAGTTTGTGGCCCATGAGCAATCGGGCCTCCTCCGGCCGCTCCGGCGGTGGCGGCTCACATGGTCGAGATGCTGCCACTGTTTCTCGACCTCGGAATTCGGCACTCGGTCACCCACAACCTCTTACGCCATCCGCAAGTGGCTTCCGCATCAGCCTTGTTTTCATTAGCAAAGGCCGTTAGCGTCTTGGGCCACTGACGCGCACGCCGCAAACACAACTCTGATATGCGATTACAGTTGATTGACTGGCTCATCGTCCTTGCGACCCTGGTGATCTGCTTCGTGCCGGCGCTGTTTTTCGGAAAGCGGGCGGGCAGGAACACCACCGAGTTCTTTGTCTCGGGCCGGGCGGTGCCGTGGTGGCTGGCCGGACTGTCCATGGTCGCCACCACCTTCAGCAGCGACACGCCCAACCTGGTGACTGACATCGTCCGGCAAAAGGGCGTCGCGGGCAACTGGGTTTGGTGGGCGTTCGTGCTCACTGGCGTCGCCACGGTCTTCTTCTATGCCCGGATGTGGCGGCGCTCAGAGGTGATGACCGACCTGGAATTCTACGAGATTCGTTACTCGGGCAAGGCGGCGAGTGTTGTGCGCGGCTTCCGTTCAATGTACCTCGGGCTATTCTTCAACTGCGTCATCCTGGCATCGGTGAACCTGGCGGCGTGCAAGATCGCCAACGTCCTGTTTGGCCTGCCGCGGTGGCAGACGCTGCTGCTATGCGGCACGCTTAACGTGGTGTTCGCCGCCCATTCGGGGCTGTGGGGCGTGCTGGTCATTGATATGATCCAGTTCTTCATCAAGATGACCGCGGTGATCGCCGCGGCCTACTTTGCCGTCCAGCATATCGGGGGGCTGCACGTGATGGTCGAGAAGCTCTCCGCGCCGATGCTCGCCCCGGACGGCCAGAGCATGTTGCACTACTTGAACGTCCTGCCCGACTTTAAGAACAACTGGGACATGGCCATCGCGATCTTCGTGATGCCCATTGCGGTCCAATGGTGGGCGACGTGGTACCCGGGAGCCGAGCCGGGCGGCGGCAGTTACATTGCCCAACGCATGCTGGCCTCGAAGTCGGAGAAGGATTCGCTGGGCGCGGTTCTCTTCTTCAACGTGGCGCATTACGTCCTGCGCCCCTGGCCGTGGATTCTGGTGGCTTTGTGCTCGCTGCTGGTGTACCCGGAGCTGTCGGATATCAAGAATGCCTTCCCGAACCTCGACCCGAAGCTGCTGGGGCACGACATCGCTTATCCGGCCATGCTGAAGTTCCTGCCGGTTGGTTTCATCGGCCTGATGGTCGGGGGGCTCATCGCCGCCAACTCTTCGACCGTCCTGACGCACTTGAACTGGGGATCGTCCTACCTGGTGCATGATTTCTATCAGCGCTTCGTTAACAAGGGTGCCTCGGAGAAGCATTACGTGTTCGTCGGCCGGCTGACTACCGTAGGGCTATTCGTTTGCGCCAGCGGCATGGTCTATCTGCTGGACTCGGCCAAGTCCGCCTTCGATATCATCCTGCAGGTCGGCGCCGGCACCGGCCTGCTCTATCTGCTGCGCTGGTTTTGGTGGCGCATCACCGCCTGGTGCGAGGTGGTGGCCATGATCAGCTCCTTCGGCGTTTCACTGATCCTGTTGATCCTCAAGACTCAAAGCGGCGTGGAGTTCAGCACGCACTACGCGCTGTTGATAACCATCGCGGTCACCACGGTTTGCTGGATGCTGACGGCCTTCTTCGGCCCGCAGACCGATCGCCGGACGCTGGTCGAGTTCTATAAGAAAGTCCGCCCCTTCGGCCCCGGCTGGAAGCAAATCCGGCAGGAAGCGGGCATTTCGGAGCAGGAAGCCGCCGCCACGCACGAGAACATTCCGCTGGCGCTGTTGGGCTGGTCGGCGGGTTGCACGGTCATCTGGTCGTCGCTGTTCACAGTCGGCAACTTCCTCTACGGTCGCATGGGATTAGCGCTGCTGCTGCTGGTCGTGTTTGTCCTCAGCGGTCTGGTCCTGCTTTACGTGATTAACCAGCTCTGGGCCAGCAAGAATCCTTCAAACGCCGGCAAATGAAACATCTGATTGCTCCGATCCTCTGCTCGCTCCTGGTGGCGCCCCTGCTTGCCGCAGAATCCCCCCGCGTCATACCGCTGCCCTGGAAAGTGGAGTCGCAGGAAGGAGTGTTCAGACTCCAGCCGAGGACGAAGATCCTGGTGGACCGCGCCTCGCTAGATGCGGGCCGGCACTTTGCCGAGCGAGTCCGCAAGGGAACTGGCTACCGACTCAACGTCATCTCCCGCACGGAACCGCGTGCGATTGAAGGAACAATCGTCCTGACCACGAAGGACACCAGGTCGGCGTTGGGGCCGGAAGGTTACGAAATGACCGTTGCTCCAGACTCGATCATAATTCGGGCCCCTGGCCAGGCGGGGATTTTCTACGGTGTCCAGACCTTGCTGCAGCTGCTGCCACCCGAGGTCTTTGCTCCCGAACCGATCCCTGGCCAGGTCTGGACCATCCCCTGCGGCCAAATTGAGGACCAGCCACGTTTCAAGTGGCGCGGGCTGTTGTTCGATGTGGCGCGGCATTTCTTCACCAAGGCCGAGGTCAAGCAACTGCTGGATGAGCTGGCATTGCACAAGATCAACATGCTCCAGATACACCTGACCGACGACCAGGGTTGGCGCATTCAAATCAAGAAGTATCCCCGCCTCACGCGGGTAGGCGCGTGGCGGGATGAGGCGGGCTTCGGCCTGGACCCGGGACTTAGCACCGCTTACGGCAGAGACGGACGGTATGGCGGCTATTACACCAAGGCAGACCTGCGCGAGATTATTGCCTATGCTGCCGCACGGCACATCACCATTGTTCCGGAGCTTGAAATGCCGGGGCACGCAAGCGCGGCGCTATCGGCGCATCCGGAATTGAGCTGCAGCGGCG
The DNA here is from genome assembly GCA_035452965.1 of Candidatus Paceibacterota bacterium. NCBI lineage: Bacteria > Bacillati > Minisyncoccota > Minisyncoccota bacterium. The sequence goes on from DAOTCE010000011.1 coordinate 96,772, forward strand.
GACCCTATACGCCAAACACCAAAGGCGGGGTTTTCGCTGGCGTCTACTGTGCCGGCAAGGAGGAGACCTTTGAGTTTCTGCAGAATGTAATAGCTGAAGTCTGCGAGGTCTTCCCCGGCAGGTTTATCCACATCGGCGGGGATGAGGTGCCTAAGGATAATTGGAGGAAATGCGGCCGGTGCCAGGCCCGCATTCAAAAGGAAGGCCTGAAGAATGAGCAGGAACTGCAGAGCTATTTCATCCGCCGCGTCGAGCAGTTCATCAATGCCCGGGGACGCACGCTGATCGGCTGGAGTGAGATCCGCGAAGGCGGGCTGGCCCAGAACGCCGTGGTGATGGATTGGATTGGGGGCGCCGTCGAAGCCGCTAGCGCGGGACACGACGTTGTCATGTCGCCGACCGGATACTGCTACCTGGACTACTTTCAGTCCACCAATAGCGCCATCGAACCAAGGCCCGTCGGCAATTACCTGCCGCTGAGTAGAGTTTACTCCTTTGAACCCATTCCGGAAAAGCTCAACCCGCAGCACCAGGCGCGCATTCTCGGCGCGCAGGGCAACCTGTGGACCGAGTATGTTCCCAACTTCAAGCACGCTCAGTACAAAATCTTCCCGCGATTGTGCGCGCTGGCTGAGGTCACCTGGTCGCCGATGGCAGCACGCAATTGGGAGGGTTTTGCCAACCGTTTGCAGCCCCAATTGCAGCGGCTCGAGTATCTCGGCGTCAATTACTGCAAGGGAGCGCCCGAGTAGATCGGAGAGTGATCAGCCCCTTCACGCCGGCTCTTTGAGCAGGGCGAGAAAGTGTTTGATGGCCGGTGACAGCACTTTGGTTTTCCGGTGCATGGCTGCCAGCGGCCGGAGGTAGTTGCCTTCGAGCGGCACCGCTGCAAGGGTTTGGCTGGCTATCTCCTGCCGGATCGTGACCTCCGGCACAAGTGCCACGCCGCAATCCAATTCCACGGCTCGCTTAACCGTTTCGATGTTGTCGAACTCCATGACATGCTGCACCTCCACACGCTCGCCGTTGAAGATCTTATCCAGGGCCTTGCGCGTTGGCATATCCGGTCCAAAGCTGATGACCTTTACACCGTTCAACGCCTTGAGCCGGATGCGCGCAAGCCGTGCCAGGGGGTGTTGCGGATGGCAGGCGAGCACCAGTGGCTCGTTCCGCAACGGGACAATCTCCAGTTTCGGATGCTGCGCCGGGAATGCCACCAGGCCCAGGTCCACGATATTGCCCAACAAGTCTTCATACACCTGGCTGGCGCGGCGGTACTCGACGTGGATCTTCACCGCAGGGTGCTGCTTCATGAACCGTTTGACGTAAGGAGGCAAGTCGTGCAGCCCAAGGCTGTAAACCGTGGAGATACGGATCTCGCCGGAGATGACATGCCTGATCTCCTGCAGGCGGCTGTTAAGGGCGGCGTAACTCTGGAGGATCTCCCTGCTACAGTTGTAAAGCACTTCGCCTTCCGCAGTGAGCCGGAAACCCTTCTTGCCGCGCTCGAGGAGCAGCACGTTGAAATGCCGCTCCAACGCACAGATTGTCTGGCTGACGGCGGATTGGCTAACGTGGTTGATTTGCGCCGTCCTCGTGAAACTCCCGGTCTCGGCCAGATCACAGAAGGCCTTCAGGGTTTCAAATTGCATGAGGCGATTGAATAAGAAACGTGCGGAGCAGTCAACCAGTCAACCAGCGCGTGGGAGCGAGACCCGAATCGATCACCCGCGCCCCTGCCCCCAGTCCTGGCAAAGAGGCGAGCAGCTGCGGCGAGGCGATCCGGCTGAGCTCAGGTTCGCAAAAAGAACCACCAGATTGCGCCCCCCAGTGCAGCCAGCGCAAGTGCACCCAGCAGCAGCCGGCCAATGAAATGAGCGATTTTGAAAGCCAGCACCAAGGCGATGATGCCAAGAACTGCAACAACCACCATTGAGCCGTGGGAGAGGATTATCGTCTTAATCTGTTCCATTATATCATACCGAAGTTGTCATTATGAGCCCGGAAGGCCAAATCGTCTGGGCTCAATGTGGGCCAGACCGGTGACCTAACGCAACCTTCTAATCGGGGTTGGGCAAGACATGGAATATTCGTCGCCGCATCCGCAAAAAGGCAGGGCTGGCTGTTCATAAATCGGATAGATACTCTACTGGCATGATGCTACTAACCAGAACCGGAGGCGTCGCCATGACGAATTGCTACCTGATCGCGGACGAGGTTGCCAGGCAAGCGGTGCTCTTCGATGCGCCGGACCATACGACTGCCCCACTGCTCGAAGAGGCAGCCGCGCATGGCTGGGAGCTAATCGGATTGTGGCTAACGCACGGTCACTTCGACCACTTCGCCGATCATACGGTTTTGCGGCAGAGGTTTCCGGACGCCAAGATCCTTCTCCACGCGCTGGACGAGGCCAAGGCGAAGCGGCCAGATGCGCAGACGCGTATGTTTGGAATCCCATTCGTAATTCCCCCAGTGAAAGTGGACGCAACCCTCGCCGACAACCAGAAATTGAGAATTGGATCGCTGGAGGTCACAGTCTTGCATACTCCGGGGCATTCGCCGGGGCATGTGGTGTATTACATTCCGGGGGAAAAAGTCTTAGTGGGCGGCGATTTGATTATTGGCGGCTCGATTGGGCGGACAGATTTGCCGGACTCCGACCGGCAGCAGATGGAAGCTTCGATCCGCAGGGTCATGGACCTGCCCGCGGCGACGCGGTTGCTCGGGGGACACGGCCCGGCGACCACATTGCAGGTGGAACGGCAAACGAATCCTTTCGTCCAGGAGATACTGGCCGCGAGTTGAGCAGCCACTTCGGCGATCACCCGTTCCGAGTAGCTGCTAACGCTAGCCAGCGCCTGGCCGGAGTGAATAAATGCGTCTTCTGATGTCGGCGATTACGTGATATTGAGCTCTCGCTGGATTCCAAACTTCTCGATCCGTTTGCGCAGGGTCGCCCGGGTGATGCCTAGCAGCTTGGCGGCCTGGATCTGGTTGCCGCCAGTCTCTTTGAGCGCCTGGATAACCAGTTCGCGCTCCACTGCCGGCAGGACTGCCAATTTCGGATCGCGACGCGCCCAATGGAACAATTGCCGCGCCATGGCGGCGATGTCCGATGCGCCACTTTGAACGGTCGTCGAGGGAACGGCAACCATAACGCCAGCGGGACCGCCTTGTCCGGTGATTTCCGACGGCAGGTCGCCCGGGAGAATCGCCTCCCCCTTGGCCACGACGAGAGCGCGGCGGACTACGTTCTCCAATTCACGCACATTGCCGGGCCAGTGGTATTTCTCCAGCGTCCGGACCACGCCGGGCGCAATGGATTTCGGGGCACCGGGCTGGTCTTTGGCGAAAGTCCTGAGAAAGTAATTCACCAGCAAGCGGATGTCCTCGCGCCGATCGCGCAGCGGCGGGACGTGCACCCGAACGACGTTCAGCCGGTAGAACAGATCCTCCCGAAACTGGCGCGCGGCCACAGCCTGTTCCAGCGACCGGTTGGTAGCGGCGATGATGCGCACGTCAACTTTGATCGGCACGTTGCCTCCCACACGCTCGAATGTCCCGGACTGCAGCACCCGGAGTATTTTGGTCTGGGTGGTGGGCGTCATGTCGCCAATCTCATCGAGGAACAGGGTACCGCGGTCGCACTGCTCGAACTTGCCGATGCGCTGGAGCGTCGCGCCGGTGAACGCGCCGCGCTCGTGTCCAAACAACTCGCTTTCGAGCAGTTGTTCCGGAATGGCGGCGCAATTGACCGCCAGGAACGGCTGCTGGCTGCGGTTGCTGTGATGGTAGATAGCCCGCGCCACCAGTTCTTTGCCGGTGCCGCTTTCGCCGCTGATCAGCGCAGTGGCGTCCGAGGCGGCAAGTTGGCCGATGAGCTTGAAAACCTGCTGCATCGGCTCGCTGCGCCCGATGATGCCCAATTCGTAGTCTTCCTTCTCCAGCAGCGGCTGGTACGAAACAACCTGGCGCATGTCGCGCGCGGCTTTAAATGCGTCGAAAACAACTTCCTTGAGCTTTGGCACATCGAACGGCTTGAGCAGGTAATCGTAGGCGCCGAGTTTCATTGCCTCGATGGCCGTTTGGGTCGTGCCGTAGGCGGTCATAAGGATGACCAGCAGCTTGGGGTCGGTTTGCCGGAGCCGCCGCAGAGTCTCCAGGCCGCTGAGCCCCCCCATGCGCACGTCCATGATAACAAGGTCGGGTTTGAGTTTGGGGACGATCCGCAGACCCTCCTCGCCGCTGGAAGCGGTGCTCAACTCGATCTCCGGCGAATCGAAGATCCGGCGGAAGGAGTATTGCACGTCCGCTTCGTCGTCAATCAACAGCAATTTGCTCATAGGTGGTGCTTCCCCGCCGACCGGCCGTGACTTATTTGGCGGTCAAGACGACGTAGTTGCGCTTGCCTTTGCGCAGGAGCAGATGCCTGCCAAAGAGCAGGTCTTTGGCCGTAATCGTGCGCTGGTTGGCCGCTTCGCGCTGGTTGTTGACATAGACACCGCCGCCCTCGATGTCCTTCCGCGCCTGGCCTTTGGACGGGCAAAGACCGCCGCGCACAAGCAATTCGACGAGCGGTTTGCCTGCTCCGTCAAGCTCCGCTTGGCCAACTTCTATCGTAGGCACCTCGCCCACAATCTCGTTGAAAGTGGTTTCGGAGACGCCGGACAACTCGCCACCGAACAGTATTTCACTGGCGCGCACAGCTTCCGTCGTCGCGTCCGGACCGTGAAACAGGTCGGTGACCGCCCTGGCCAGTGCCTGGTGCGCGATGCGGGCGCCCGGGTTGTCGGTGTGTTGCTTCTCCAGCCCGGCAATTTCGTCCTGCTTGAGGAAGGTGAAGTACTTCAGGTAGCGCACCACATCCCGGTCGTCCGTGCGAATCCAGAACTGGTAGAACCGGTAAACACTGGTGCGAGCCGGGTCGAGCCACACGGCACCAGCGGCCGTCTTGCCAAACTTGGTGCCATCGGCATTGGTGATGAGCGGCAGGGTGAGGCCATATACCGCGCGTCCAAGTTTCTTGCGGGTGAGGTCAATACCGGCGGTGATGTTGCCCCATTGGTCGCTCCCGCCAATCTGCAGCTCGCAATTGTAATCGCGGCACAGCACGTAGAAGTCAAACGCCTGCAGGAGCATGTAGCTGAACTCGGTGTAACTGATGCCCGCCTCGCGGTCCTCCATGCGGGCGCGCACACTTTCCTTGGCGACCATCTGGTTGACTGAGAAATGCTTGCCGATATCGCGCAGGAAATCGAGGTAGCTGACGGAGTCGGTCCAGGCGGAGTTGTCGAGCAGGCGGGCGGGATTGGCCGGCGTGTCGAAGTCGAGCAGGCGGCGGAGCTGTTGCTTCACCTTGGAGATATTGTTGGCCAGGACTTCCTTGGTGAGCAACTGCCTCTCCTGGGTCTTGCCGCTGGGGTCGCCGATGGACCCGGTGGCCCCCCCGGCGAGAGGGAGGGGATGGTGCCCGAACAGCTGAAACCGGCGCAAGGCCAGCAGCGGCACGAGGTGTCCCACGTGCAAGCTGTCGGCAGTGGGATCGAACCCGCAATACACCGTGATCGGGCCGGGGCTGACGCGTTTGGTCAGCTCCGGCGCATCGGTGCAGTCGGTCAACAAGCCGCGCCATTGGAGTTCATCCAAAATGTTCATTGTGGGGAACATAGAGGGTCGGGGAGCGATTTCCAATTGCCAATTGCCAATAGCCGATCGCAACGAATCGTAAGCGGGTCAGGCTTGCAATGGGGGGAGGCTCATCGCAGGCTGGAATGAATGAAGACGCACGCAATTTGGGCAGCAGCATTAAATGGTGTAGCGGCTTGGATGGTGGCGATGGGGACGAATGCCGGGGAGCCGGCACCCGGGAAAGCGTCAGCGCAGACGTATCAGGTGCGGTGGCTGCCGAGGGCGAAGATAGTGCTGGACGGGCAAGCGGATGAGCCGGCGTGGAACAAGGCTGCAGTGGAAAAGCGATTTGTCTTTCCCTGGAAACAGGCGCCGGCGCCGCCGACGCAGTTTCGCGCGTTGTGCGATGGGGCGAACCTCTATTTCACCTTCCGCGTGCAGGATGCGGACATTGTGGCGCTGGACCGGCTGCGGGATGAAGCGGACGAGGTGTTTGAGGACCGCGTGGAAGTGTACTTGAGCCGGGATGACCAGCTGAAAGACTACTACTGTTTCGAGGTGGACTCGCGGGGGCGGATGTTTGACTACCGCGGATCATATTACCGGAAGTTGGATGCAAAGTGGAAGTTCAAGGGGCTGGAGACGAGAGGCGCGCCGTCGGCCAATGGGTACGAGATCGAGGGGCGCATTCCATTGCGGAGTCTGGCAAGACTGGGCTTCCCCCCCATCAAACCGGGAGTGAAGGTCCGGTGCGGATTGTACCGGGCAGAGTTCAGCCATGACCGGAGCGGGCGCGCGGTGGAACAAAAGGAAAGCCTGCATAACCTGGGCCGGAAGGTGGACGGGCCACCACCGATTGAAGAGTGGATAAGTTGGGTGGATCCAAAGACTGAGGAGCCGGACTTCCACGTTCCGGCATCGTTCGGGTGGCTGGAGTTTGCCGAGTAAAGTCTATCAGTCAGCAGCTTCACCTGCCCATGGCAGAGGACAGGTGGCCGAGGAAATAACGGGAAGATGCCGCGACGCCGCGGAAGTGTGGATTTTACCGGTGCAAATTTCTGGCCAGCTGCTAGATTGTCCAAACCATGCTTCTGACCCAGGCAGAGCTCCAGAGTTTAATCGAAGTCAAACAACGCACTCCTCATGCGTTGCTTGGGATGCACCCGTTGGGCGATGGCAGCGGTGTGGTAGCGCGGGCGTTGCTGCCTGAAGCCGCAAAGGTCGAAGTCCAACCGGTGCGCGAGAAAGATAAGCCGACGATCAAACTGACGCGCCTGCATCGGGCCGGCCTGTTCGAGGGGGTCACAACCGAGGCGAAGCACGTCTATAGCTATGAACTGGTGATTACAGACCAGGAAGGCCGGGTGCGACGCACCCGCGACCCGTACTCCTTTCTGCCGACGCTGGGAGACGCGGATTTATACCTTTTCGGCAAAGGGGACGATCGGCGGGCTTACGAGAAGCTCGGGGCGCAGTTGCGCTCGATTGACGGTGTGACGGGTGCCAGCTTCGCGGTTTGGGCGCCCAAGGCCCAGCGCGTGAGCGTGGTGGGCGATTTCAACCACTGGGATGGGCGCCGTCATCAGATGCGTCCCCTGGGGGGGGCGGGGGTGTGGGAGATCTTTGTTCCGGGGGTGGGTGAGGGGATGAACTACAAATACGAGGTGCGTCAGGCGAATGGTCGAGTCGTGCTGAAGACTGATCCCTATGGATTCTACTTCGAGACGGGACCTAAGACTGCGGCGCGGGTGTGGAACAACCGCAAGTTTGGGTGGACGGATGCCGCATGGTTGAAGCAGCGACGCCAGCGTGATCCTCTGCGCGCCCCGTTGAACATCTACGAGGTCCACCTGGGATCCTGGCGGAAGAAGACTGCCACGGAATCACTGGGCTACCGGGCGCTGGCCAATCCGCTCATCCGGTACGTGAAGCAGATGGGTTACACGCACGTGGAATTCATGCCGGTTGCGGAGCACGCCTATTACCCGTCATGGGGCTACCAGGTGACGGGCTTCTACGCGCCCACCAGCCGCTATGGCACGCCCGAGGACCTCCAGTTTCTGATCAATGAGCTGCACCAGGCCGGCGTGGGCGTGATCATTGACTGGGTGCCAGCCCACTTCCCGCGCGATGACTGGGCGCTGGCGCGGTTTGACGGGACCGCCCTCTACGAACATGAAGATCCGCGCCGCGGGGCGCACCAGGATTGGGGCACCTTGATCTTTAACTATGGACGCCACGAGGTGGTGAATTTCCTGCTGGCCAACGCGCTATTCTGGTGCGACCGCTTTCACGTGGACGGTCTGCGAGTGGACGCGGTGGCCTCGATGCTTTACCTGGACTATTCGCGCAAGCCGGGGCAATGGATCCCAAATCAATACGGCGGGCGAGAAAATTTGGAGGCCATCGAGTTCATCCGGCGGTTCAACTACTTGGTGCACACGGAGTTTCCCGGTGTGATGACCATCGCCGAAGAGTCCACCGCCTGGCCCCAGGTTACACGGCCACCGTATGTGGGCGGGCTGGGATTCACCTTCAAATGGAACATGGGTTGGATGCACGACACATTGGGCTATTTCAGCCGCGACCCCGTGCACCGGAAATACCACCAGAACGACCTGACGTTTGCGATGCTTTACCACCACCACGAGAACTTCATCCTGCCGCTTTCGCACGACGAGGTGGTGCACGGCAAGCGCTCGTTGCTGGGGCGAATGCCGGGGGACGATTGGCAGAAGTTTGCCAACCTCAGGGTGCTGCTGGGATATCAAGGGCTGTTTCCAGGGAAGAAACTGCTGTTCATGGGCGGGGAATTTGGGCAGCGCGCCGAGTGGGACGCCAACGCGGAGCTCGACTGGAGGCTGCTGGAGGCGGGGCCGTATCACCGCGGCCTGCAGCAGTTCATGGAGGACCTCAACAGGCTGTACCTGGCAGAGCCGGCGCTATGGAAGTCGGATTACGAACAGGACGGGTTCCGTTGGATTGACTGCTCGGACCACATGAACAGCGTGCTGTCGTTTCTGCGGCAGGACGCTGAGCATTTCCACGAGCTGGTCGTGATCGCGAACCTGACGCCGGTCCCCCGCCAGCAATATCGTGTGGGGCTGCCGCGGGCGGGCAAGTGGCGGGAGCTGTTGAACAGTGACGCGGCGGTCTATGGGGGGAGCAACATGGGAAACCTGGGCGGTGTCGTGGCGGCGGACCGCCCCTGGCACGGACAGAAGTGCTCGGCGGAGTTTGTATTGCCGCCGCTGAGCATCCTGGTATTCAGGCCGGAGCGAGTAACGGACACAACGGCTGCGGACGCGCAGACGGCGCCGGAGCAGGAGCCGGTGGCGCGTCCCGGAGCCAAGGCGGTTGCCAACCCCACCAGTGTGAGGTCGTTGGCTTCCCCTCACCCTGGCTCTTTCCCGCAGGAAGAGGGGACAAGGCAAGCAGCCCCGAGACAATCTGGTTCTGCGCTGCTTGCCGATCGGCGGGAGAAGGTGCTGCTTCTGAGCAAGGGAGAAGAAACGGTGAGAAGCAGCGAGCCAAGAGACAAAGCGCCGTCGCCGCTGCGCTCTGCCGGCGCAGTCCAAGACGCTGTCGCCGGTGGGGACGCCGCTGGCGGCAGGAACGACGCGGGCTTAGGGTCAGGGGGACTCACCGATGAAGCCCGAAGCTGATTATGGCGGAAGTCTATCATGCATTGGGGCTGCATATGCACCAGCCACTGGGGAATCTGGTGGCGCTGCATAATTCGGGCGAGAGCTGGGAGGCGAGGCAAATCCTCTGGTGCTACGACCGGACCACGCGGATGTTGGAGGGTTATGAGGACGTGGCGCGTCTGCACGTGAGTTTCTCCGGCACCCTGCTCAAGCAACTCGAGGACAACGGGGTGCGGCAGACATTCGGGGACGTGGTGAACGTGGAGGACTTCCTGAGCCGGTTTCAGCGGTCGAACATCGAGTTCCTGGGCAGCGGGTTGTATCACCCGGTGTATCCGCTGGCACCGCCGGCGGACTGGGACGCGCAGACGGAATGGTGGCAGGGGCTGGGTCGGCATTTGCTGGGTCGGGAGAAGTTCGCGGGGTTCTGGCCGCCGGAGATGGGCTTTTGCATGGAGATGATCCCGCTGCTGGCGCGGCACGGCTACAAGTATGTGCTTGTGGATTCGATCTACATCAAGCCGCAGCGGGAGATGCGATGGGAAGAGCTGCGGTATCGGCCTTACCGGGCGCGCTACGGAGGGGCGGAGATCATTGTGGTGCCGCGAGACCGGGAGCTGTCGAACGCGCAGCTTTCGGGCACGGACCCGGGCTGGTTCCAGCATGAGGTGTACGAGCGGACCAAGCACTGCAATTTCCCGGCGCTGGTGACAACCTGGACTGATGGCGAGAACGGGGGATGGTTCCGCACGACCAAGGTCGAGAGCGGGTTCTGGGGCTTCTTCTACCGGCCGATCCTCGACCGGTTTCGGGCGGGCACGCTGGGGTTCACGCCCATCCACATCAGCCAATATTTGGAGCGGCATCCCCCGACGGAGGAAGTGGAGGTGCATCCCGGAGCGTGGAACACGGAGCACCACTGGGGGGGCGACTTCACGCAATGGACAGGTTCGCTCCTGCAGAAGAAGGGCTGGGACGAGGTGCGGCGGGCCAGCGAGTATTACTGGCAGGTGAAGCGGGGTTTCGACCAGCGGCAGGCCGGGCTGGCCAAACCGGAGGAGGTGCGACATTTAATTGTGCGGGCGTTTGATCACTTGCTGACGGCGGAGACGAGCTGCAATTTCTATTGGGGCAGCCGCTGGGTACATCGGTCATTTGACGAGTTGGAGCAGGCGTATTACCTGTTGGACACGGCAATGAACGCGCTGCGCAAGCCGTGACCAAAGGAGTTGCATGGCTACATGGAGCGCCGGGCTGAAATGCTCAGGCAACCTTTGTAACGAGGTAACCGCATAATGTACATTATTCAGATAGCCAGTGAGTGCGCGCCGGTGGCGAAGGTGGGCGGGCTGGGGGATGTCGTGTACGGGTTGAGCCGGGAGCTGGAAATTCGAGGCAACTCGGTTGAGATCATCCTGCCCAAGTACGACTGCCTGCGGTATGACCAGATCTTCGACTTGCGGCTCTCGTTCAAGGACCTGTGGGTGCCGTGGTATGGCCACGCGGTGCATTGCACCGTGTATTTCGGATTTGTGCACGGGCGCAAGATCTTCTTCCTCGAGCCGCATTCGGACCAGAACTTCTTCCACCGCGGCACGTTCTACGGGCAAAGAGATGACGACCAGCGGTTCGCATTCTTTTGCAAGGCGGCGCTGGAGTTCATGCTCAAGAGCGGCAAGCACCCGGACATCATCCACTGCCACGACTGGCAGACGGGGCTGGTGCCGGTGCTGCTCTACGAGATGTACAAGTGGGCGGGGATGACGCATCCGCGGGTGTGCTATACGCTGCACAACTTGCAGCACCAGGGCGTGACGGGTGAGTATGTGCTGCGGGCCACCGGGCTGAACCGGCACGCCTACTTCTTCCATCAGGACCGGTTGCAGGACAACTTCAACCACAGCGCCCTGAACCTTATGAAAGGGGGAATTGTCTATGCGAACTTCGTGACGACGGTATCACCACATTACGCCTGGGAGATTCTGAACACGCACCAGAACTTCGGGCTGGGCCACACGTTGCAGGTGCATCGGGGCAAGGTGGGGGGCATTTTGAACGGGGTGGATTACGAGGTCTGGAACCCGGAGATAGACCGGCACATCCCGCGGCGTTATGGAATCGGCTCGCTCCAGGACAAGTACGAGAACAAGCGGGCGCTGCGGCAGCGGTTCTGGTTGCAGGATGTGTATAAGCCGATCGTGTGCTACGTCGGCCGACTGGACCGGCAGAAAGGGGTCCCGCTGATCACACACGCCATTCATTACTGCCTGCAGCATGGGACGCAATTTGTGCTGCTGGGGACGAGCCCGGATGGAGGGATCGGGCATCATTTCTGGCGGCTTAAACAGCAGTATAACGACAACCCGGATTGCCATATCGAACTGAGCTTCAACGAAGAGCTGTCCCACCTGGTCTATGCCGGGGCGGAGATGATCCTGGTGCCGAGCCTGTTCGAGCCATGTGGATTGACGCAGATGATCGGGCTAAAGTACGGGGCGGTGCCCATCGTGCGCTCGGTGGGGGGGCTGGCGGACACTGTGTTCGACGCCAATTATGCCGAGCGGCCTTACCACGAGCGCAACGGTTATGTTTTCAACGACTATGATGCGGCCGGGATCGAGTCAGCGCTGCGGCGGGCGCTCGGGATGTGGTATACCTACCCGCAGTATTTCCGGGAACTAATGGTCAACGGCATGCGCTATGATTTCTCCTGGAACCACCCGGGCGGGCATTACCTGAACATCTACGAACACATCCGGGACAAGTGAGGGGGTGCGAGGCGCCGGTTACAGGCGGAGGATGAACCGGGCCTCGTCATCCGGGCGCGGGAAGATAAGCCGCTGCTTGCCCTTGATTTTGACTAGCCCCACGGGCGTGCCCGGGAAGAGCGCCAGCAGTTCGTCGTCTGTAATCTCCTGCCCATACGAGCCGGGTGATGCCGGCCGCGTGGCGACAGCCGGCTGGCGCGGAACGTTGAGCCCGCTGATGACCAACACCGCCAGCCCGACAAAGGCCGTCACCGCGAGGGTGTGGGTGAGGTGGCGCAGGTGGCGCTTCCGGCGGAGCACACGCTGCCCGGCGGCCAGGACAGTATCGCGCTGGGCGGCCGGGTCGGCGCCGTCCATCAGGTCGTGGAGGAGTTGGTGATGTTCAGGCTTCATGCGCAAGTCTCCTTTGGACGAGCGACCGCAGTTTGGCGCGGGCGCGCTCCAAGCGGCTGGAAATGGCCTTGGCCGTGGTGCCCAACCGGTCGGCGACCTGGTCGCAGGTCAGGCGCTCGTAGTAGAACCATTCCACCAGGCGCCGCTCCTCGGCCTCCAGGCTCCGCACCGCCGCTTCGAGGCATTCCTCCAGGAGCGTGTCCGCGGCGGCAGGGGCCGGGTGATCGGGAATCTCGGCCAGGCTCACCTCACCGGTGAATCTGCCAGCTCGGCGGAGAGCCTTGGCGGTTTGCTGCCGGGCCACAAGCGCCAGCCAGTTCCAAAGATGGGCATCGGTCTCCAGCGGTTTCAGCTTGCGGGCGGCCATGAGCCAGACCGATTGGGCGACGTCGCGCGCGAGCGCGGCATCGCCCCGCGCCATGACCATGGCCAGGCGCAGGAGCCGGTCACCGTAAGCATCATAGAGCTGCCGGAAAGCCTCCTCGTCACCGCGCGCCACCGCCCGGCTCAGGCGGCGCGCATCGGTGTCGCCCGAGGCGGCGGGGGCGGGCGCGGAGCAGGCGGACGCGGCGGGCGTCATGACGGCAGGCTCGGGCAAGGCGACGGCGCGGGTCAAGGCCATTGCGGCGGCAAGTTGCATGGGGAGGCCATAACCACCCGCGCAGGCGTTCTCCGCTCAGGCGGGTTAGCGCTTCGCCGGGGCGTCGGGGGCGGGGGCGGGTTCCCGTCTCCGCTGGTAGTCGGACTTCTCCTTGAGCGCCTCCAGGACGTCCTTCATGAAGCGCAGGTCTTCGTCCGTGCCGCTGAGAACAAGCAACTCGGCCCCCGCATGGTACTGGATCTTGCGGCTGTCTGAGGGCCCCAGGGTTTCGGTCGCGGTCTCCACGAGAGTCCGGCACAACGCATCCGGCTTCATTGCGCTGACACCGGTTCCGCCCAACAGGTCTCCCACGAAAATGACGCTGCGGCTGACGGCCCGGGCACTCGCTCCGGCGACCAAACTCCGGGCAGGGTCGGCCGGAGGGGCCTTGATTGGCAGCGGGCGGAGCACGGCCACCGGCCGATGCCCGTTCATGACCAGTTCCCACCGGGCCGGAGCCCCTTCAAGCTCGAAGAGCATGTTCATCGCCTGAAAGACTTCCACGATGCGGGCATCCTTGAGGCGCAGTTTGATGGCCAGCGCGCCCGGCTCAAACGCCTCTGCGGACCCCCCGGGGCCGACCGGCTCAATGGAAATGTATTCGGGCATCAACACGTCGAACCGGTGTTTGCATTGTTCCTGCAGATGGACCACCACCTCAGCAAGCGGCAGTCCATCGTAGCGATACTCTTGCGGGGCTGCCTCGACCCGCTCAGCCCACTCCGGCGGAACGACGAGTTTGGTGGGCGGCGGCGTCTGCGAGGCCGGAAGGGCGGTGTTGGTGGCGTCGGCGGCGGCCAGTCTGCACGGGGCCAGCGCCAGGCCCAGGGACAGGCCGAGGGCGAGCACGCAGGGGTTGAACGGGCGACTGGGGACGGTGGCGAGGGCTGCTTTCATAGTTTTCTTACCGGATGTGTTCGATCTGTTCACTGTGGATTAGCCAGCCGCGCCGTGAATTCCTCGAACAATCTTATGGTCCACTGCGGACGAATCTCCAGGAATTGCCGCACGGGATCATCTCTGCCTGTCCAGTCTATGAATAGCAAACGACCATTACTCTACACTACCCGCACTAACAAGCCATTCTCCAGCCAGCCGCAGGCCAAATGCCAGCATGCGACCACCGTGGCGGGATCGTCGCCCGTCCGGCGGGGTCGCCGCAGGCAAGGAGGACTGGGGTCCCTCCCCCAAGGCCGATTCAAAGGGTTGTAGCCGCCAACGTTAGTTGGCGCTGATCCCCGTCCCGGCAGTAGAATGCGCCAACTGACGTTGGCGGCTGCGATCCCCTGGGTTCTTGAATCCAGACCGTCGGCACCCGACGACGAACCGTTTGTCTTTGCCATATCCAAGGCAGGGCGTGTATAGGTTCGCCATGCCTGTTGTTGATTTCCCGCCTGGTTGAGGGCCATGAATAGCCTCTCACGATCAGAATTCCTGCGATTGCTGGGGGGAAGCATGGCAGCGACCTGGGCGGGCGTGGCCGAGGGAACGCCGCGGCGAGTGGGCAGACCGGCTCGAATAAAGCCGATCAAAGGGAGTTGGATTAGCATTTGGTGGGATGACCGGCGGCACTTCTACTGGAACGAAGCGTGCCTGAGCTACAGCGCCAGGCAATGGGAGCTGGCGGTGAAGGAAGTCGCGGACATCGGGATGGAGTATCTGGTGCTGCTCGCCATCGCGAAGGACAGCAAGGCGTTCTACAACACGCCGCTGCTGCCGAAGCTCAAGCTGGCGTGTGAAGACCCCATCGGGGCGCTGCTCAAGGCGGCGGACAAATGCGGGGTCAAGTTCTTCATCAGCAGCGATTGGTATGGGCCGTGGGATTATCAGTGCCTGCGCGACCCGGCGCGGGTGCGGGCGCGGTTCCAGATGATGGGTGAGGTGGCCCGGCAATACGGCCACCACCGGAGTTTCTACGGCTGGTATTGGCCAAACGAGGCGGCGCTGGGGCCGTATTTCACGGACGAGTTCATCGCCTATGTCAATGAGTGCGGCGCTGAGGGGCGCAAGCTGATGCCCAAGGCGAAAACGCTCATCGCCCCCTACGGGACAAACCGCGCGGTGTGCGATGACCAGTTCGTGCGCCAACTCGAACGACTGGAGGTGGACATCATTGCCTACCAGGACGAAGTCGGGTGCTTGCGGATGACCGCGGCGCAGAGCGCGGGGGCCTTCGAGAAGTTGCGGCGGGCGCACGACCGGGTACCGCAGCGGACGCTCTGGGCGGATGTGGAGACGTTCGCTTGGGAAGGCCCGCCCAACCAGCAGAGCAGCCCGCTGATTCCCGCGCCGTTCCCACGCTTGAAGGAGCAACTGGCGGCGGTGTCACCGTTCGTGGATAAGATCCTGATCTACCAGTACCAGGGGCTAATGAACAAGCCCGGCAGCAAGGCCTTCGCAGGCCATCCCGACTCGACCCGGCTCTATGCCGACTATGTCAGGTGGCAGGAGGCGAATTCACCGCGCGTGCTGCATTCGCCCAAAGCACGGGATTAACCCACGCAAAGGCGCAAGGGCGCAAAAAGGGGATCAGCCGGATGAACCCTACGATTAGCCCCGACGACACGGTTTTGCATCCGGCATCAGTGCCTGCATTGCAGGCACGGCAATATTCCGATTTGGACAATCGCCCGACCATCCTGTAGGAAGAGGAATGTTTAAGTTGCTCAGATTATGGGTCTTGTTGCTTGAGGCAACGGTGATGGCCGGCGGCCTGGCGTGGGGGGCCGAGCATGACTCGCGCGGGCCGTCAGGCACGACGTTTGTCCTTTGGCAATTGCCGAACCAAACCCACAGCCAGATCATGTCCTATGTCCTGCGAACGGTGGGCGGGAAGGTGATTGTGCTCGATGGCGGCACTTCTGGAGATGCGGCCTACTTGAAGGGGTTCCTTGCGGCCCTGGGCAACGAAGTCGAGGCGTGGTTCATCACTCATGCGCACGATGACCATTTCGGCGCCTTGACCCAGTTGGCCGGCGATAAGGAAGCGCCGCGCATCAAGAAGATCTACGGGTCGCTGCCAACCCTGGAGTGGGTGGCGGCAACGGGTTACGGAGCGCAGGATGCCAAACCATATGAGCAGTTCCTGGAGACCCTGCGCAAAGCGAACCAGCCCATCCTCGAGCTTTCACCCGGTCAGGAAATGGTGATGGACCGCCTGCGCTTCGAGGTGCTCGGCGTCCGCAACCTCGAGATCACAAACAACGCCATCAACAACTCGAGCCTGGTCTTGCGGGTCTCCGACAAGGCCAAGTCAGTCCTCTTCACCGCCGATCTCGGCGTCGAGGGCGGGCGCAAGCTGCTGAACTCGCCCCTTGCCGGGCGCCTGCGCGCGGATTATGTCCAGATGGCCCATCACGGACAAACTGGAGTTGACGAAGCGTTCTATCGGGCGGTCAGGCCGACCGCGTGTCTATGGCCGACGCCGCTCTGGCTTTGGGACAACGACTCCGGCAAAGGCAAGGGGTCGGGCCCGTGGCAGACGCTCGAGGTGCGCGCCTGGATGGAGAAAATGAAGATCCAAAGGCACTATGTCATGACCGAGGGCTTGATTCGGATCGAGTGAGGCAGCAACGCCTTTGCCTCACCCCGGGGACTGAACATGCGGGCCTTCTGGCCAACCCCGGTCGCCCGGGCCAGGCGGGTGACAAGAAGGATTGCGATGCAGCTGCAGATCTGGCGCGGGTTGCACTACTGGTGCGGCCTTAGCAGTTCAGTTCCGAGACGACGCCGTGGGCGCCGTAGTCGTCGTTGTGCTTGCCGTTTTGCCACAGGGTGAAGTTCTTCAAGATGGAGCCGTCGATAAACTCGCGCAGGATGGAATTATCGGGTACGAGGTCCTCGTTGATGGGCAAAAACCACTGCAGAAAAGAAAGCAGGCGCTTGGCTTCGATGTATTCGGGGGTGCCAAAGACGACCTGGCGCAGCAGTGGCTCAGCCAGCATTCGAATGGCCGAGAGCTCATAGACCAAGGCGGAGTTGAACATCACATCCGCATTCTCCTGGTAGGCAAAGATGTGTTTTTTCTCTCCGCGCCCGACCGATTCCCAGTGACCGATGGTCTGCTGGGCGGTGTAGCCGCGGTCGCGGGCGTCGCGGATGATTCGGCGGAGCAAACGGGTGTCCGTGGTGGAGATGCGGTTATGGCGGTCCAGGTTCAACTGGGTGAGGCAGGAGACGTAGATGCGGGTGGTCTGGCGCGGGGACAGGCCCGGCAACAGGCGCGGATTGAGGCCGTGGATGCCTTCGAGAATGACAAGCTGGCCCTTTTCGAGCTTCACGAAGTCGCCGGGCTCGCTGCGACCGAGGGGAAAGTTGAACCTGGGCAGTTGCACTTCCTGGCCGGCGATCAACTGCTGGAGGTCAGACTGGAGCCGCGCAGTGTCCAACGCCCCGAGCGCTTCGAATTCGTAGGCGCCCTTCTCGTCCTTGGGGGTCTTCTCGCGGTCCAGGAAGTAGTTGTCCAGTTCGAGCGGGAAGGGCGAAATGCCCTGCGCCAACAGTTGGACGGCGAGGCGCTTGGAAAAGGTGGTCTTGCCGGAGGAAGAGGGCCCGGCTACCAGAACAATGCGTGCGTCCTTGGAACGCTCCATGACAAAACGGGCGATCTCGGCAATGCGATGCTCGTGCAGGGCTTCGGAGATGAGAATGAGTTCGCTGACGCGCTTGTTCTGGATGGCGGTGTTTAACGCGCCCACGTTTTCAATGCCAAGCCGGATAAGCCAATTGTTGTATTCGAGGAAGGTGGCGAGCAACTTCTTGGAATCAGGCAAGGGCCGCAGCTCATTGGGTGTGTTGCGGCGGGGAAAACGCAGAGCGAAGCCGTCGCCCATCGGGGTGAGGGCAAACCAGCGCACGTAACCGGTGGCGGGCACCATGAAGCCGTGGTGGTAGTCGCAGCGGTCGCGCAACGTGTACAGCACCAGTGTGTCCTTGCGGCGGAACTTGAGGAGCTGAACCTTCTCGTCCTGTCCCTTGGATTGGAAGTAGTCAATGGCTTCCTGCAAGGGCACGACCTTCCGCTCGAAGGGCAGATCGGCTTTGACCAGCTCTTTCATGCGAGACTCGACCGCGGCCAACTCTTCCCGCGAAAGCGGAGGGCGGCCGATGACCGAGCAATAGAAACCGCCCGAAGAGAGTGAGTGGTCAACGGAGATGTCCGCCGCAGGGAAGACATCCTCGAAGGCGGCCTCCAGCAGAAAGGTGACTGAGCGGCGGTAAATGCCCGAGCCGTCGGGGTCGGACATCCGAACGAGCTGCGCGCGGGAGTCCAGTTCGACCGGGTGCGTCAGCTCGCGCAATTCGCCGTTGACGACCGCGCCAACAATCAGGTCGTTGGTATTCCATTCCGGCAGGCACTTTAGAAAGGCGGCAATGGGCCGTTTGCGCGGCCCGCAGAGAATCCGGCCATCAGGCAGGACCACTTCGACGGTGGGACGGGGGACATCTGTTTGGTAGATATCGTTGGGAGATTTCATCATTGAACGGAGTCAGCGCGGCACGGAAAGGATGAGCAAAATCAGGCAGCCCGCGCGGCTGCGGTCAGGCGCCGGCCGACGGGGACACAAGCAAAAAGACCGCCGTTTCCACGGGTCATTATCATCAGAATCACGCGAACATTGGTAAACCACGCAGCACTAGAGAGCAAGTCGTAAGCCGAAATTGGGCCCGGCTGGCCCGGTCATGCGGCTGGACTCAGAAACCGAGGCTTATGACTAGCCAGACTTGCGCTACTCACCTCTGAAAGCGGTGATCTTGGGGGTGGGAGCAGACGCAAGTCGTTGTGGCAGAAAGCCTTTCGATTGCAAAGAGGCTGCAGGGCAGACCTAAGCTCTTCCCCTTGGCAGTTTGGCACCTACGATAGGAGGCCGTCATCCATCTCAAGTGTCATTGTCGGCGCAAGGACGGGAAAGAGCATCGTTAGTGCAAGAGCACGCCGGTTTACTGACATCCGCACTCACAGTGGCCTTTCCGCCCTGGCTAATTCCTTGTGTCTCCGCCACTTGCGGCTGGAGGCGAGGATCGGGCCTCGGACCAGGCCAGCCCGTATGCCTGAAGGCGCGCGGGGATCTTGCGCGGGATTGGATCGGGTTGCCGGCGTGTTGCCCCGGTGTTGATAGCATGATTGGAGCATGATTGGAGCATGATTGGAGCATGATTGGAGCATGATTACTCCATGATTGGGCCTTGATTGCCCTGTCCCGGACCTCCTCAGCCCAGGGGCGCTTCCCGACTGCGCCTGGCTGGTATTTATAGTCCAACTCCGCCCAATTGTCGAATGAAAAGTCCTATAGAAGCGTCACGTCCAGCGCAATTCGGCAAAGGTTGCTTGAACTAATTCGGCATGTCCGGCATAAACGGGTCGTTTAGCACAACAAGCAACCGAAGGAATGATTATGGCCATCGCCGCAGACAATGACTCCCCCATGCCCCGCCGCAAGTTTCTCAAGCTCTCCGCCGCAACTGTCGGCACAGTCGGCAGCTTGGGCGCTGCGTCCGCGGCCCCGGCCGGGCAAGGTCCAGCGGCCCAGTCACCGGGGCTGCGCACCACACGCGCGGTGGGCCGGCGCGGGCGGCGCGCCTACGACGGGTCGTATTCCGGCGAATTCCTGAACCAGGTGGCGTTTCCATTGGGTGGCATTGGGGCAGGCATGATCTGCTTTGAAGGGACTGGGGCACTCTCGCATGTTTCATTGCGCAATCGGCCCGACATTTTCAACGAGCCTTGTATCTTCGCGGCCATTTCGGTCCAGGGCAAACGGCCCGCGGCCCGTGTCCTGGAAGGGCCCGTGCCGACCCGCAAGCTCTACGGGCCGCAAGGTTCAGGGAACGGGTCGGGAGGGACCACCTATGGCCTGCCCCGGTTTGCCAATGCCACTTTCAAGGCCCGCTTTCCGTTCGGTGTGCTGACACTTGCGGACCCCCAGGTTCCGCTAGGCGTCGAAGTCACGGCCTGGAGCCCGTTCGAGCCCGGCGACCCGGACAATGCCAGCCTGCCGGTGGCCGCGTTGGAATACCGGTTCACCAACCGCAGCAAGAGTCCGATCGAGGCCGTGTTCTCTTTCAATTCCAAGAACTTCATGGCGACAGGCAACAACCCGCAGGCGGTGCGGCCCATTGCGGGCGGTTTCATCCTGTGGGGCGGCGGGGCGAAGGGCAATCCGTGGGAAGAAGCCGCTTTCTCCGCAACAGTGTCCGAACCTGGGGTGAAAGTGAATCACGCCTGGTTCCGCGGCGGCTGGTGGGATGCGCTAACCCTGGCTTGGAAAGACGTGGCCGATGGGGCGTGTTACGACTGCGCGCCGTTGACCGAGGGCGGCCCGAGCCCCGGCGGGAGTTTGTTCGTTCCGCTGCAGCTTGGCGCCGGTGCATCGAAGTGCATCGTGTTGCGGTTGGCGTGGTTCGTGGGGCAGACCAACCTGCGCTTCGGCAAAGATCCGGCCGAGCTCAAGCTGGAGCCGGGCCAGCGGGATAACTACCGCCCCTGGTACGCCGGGCGGTTTACGGAAATCAACGGGGTGACATTCTATTGGCGCGACCATTATGATGAGTTGCGCCAGAAGGCCAGCCGGTTCTCGGATTGCTTCCATGACTCCACCCTGCCGCCCGAAATCACCGAAGCCATCGCTGCAAACCTGACCATTCTCAAGTCGCCAACGGTCATGCGCCAGACCGATGGCCGGCTTTGGGGCTGGGAAGGCTGCAAGGACAACACTGGCTGCTGCGCTGGTTCCTGCACGCACGTCTGGAATTACGCTCAGGCCATCCCGCACCTCTTCCCGAGCCTGGAGCGGACGTTGCGCGAGACCGAGTTCGGGCCGTCGCAGAACGACGCCGGGCACCAGCAATTCCGCAGCGCGCTGCCGATTCGGCCATTGGAACACGACTTCCATGCCGCCGCCGACGGACAACTCGGCGGCATCATGAAGGTGTTCCGCGACTGGCGGATCAGCGGCGACACTGAATGGCTGCGCGGGCTCTGGCCGAAGGTCAAGCGCAGCCTGGATTATTGCATCCAGACCTGGGACCCCGGGCACAAGGGTGTGTTGGAAGAACCCCACCACAACACTTACGACATCGAGTTCTGGGGAGCGGACGGCATGTGCACCAGCTTTTACCTGGGCGCATTGCAGGCCGCGACCATTATGGGCAAGGCCCTGGAGAACGAGGTCCCGCTATATGCCGAGTTGCTGGCCGCCGGCATCCGCAAGACGGAGTCCGAGCTGTTTGACGGGGAGTATTTCATTCAGCGCATCGAGTGGAAGAACCTGCGCGCCCAGAGCCCGCTGGAGAACAAAAGCATGGTGGGAAGCTACTCGCCGGAAGCGGTCGCCCTCCTGGAGAAAGAAGGGCCGAAATACCAGTACGGCACCGGCTGCCTGGCCGATGGTGTGCTCGGTTCCTGGATGGCGCTGGTCTGCGGGGCCGGCCAGGTGCTCGCGGCGCCGAAGGTCGCCAGCCACCTGCGGGCCATCCACAAGTATAACCTCAAGCACGACCTCTCCGACTTCGCCAATCCTCAGCGGCCGACTTACGCTTGTGGCGCTGAAGGCGGCCTGGTCCTCTGCACCTGGCCGAAGGGGGGGGAGTTGGCACTGCCCTTTGTTTACTCCAACGAAGTCTGGACCGGCATCGAATACCAGGTCGCCTCGCACCTGATGCGGATGGGCCTGGTGCGGGAAGGGCTCGAGGTCGTGCGCGTGTGCCGCGACCGCTACGACGGCCGCGTGCGCAATCCGTTCAACGAATACGAGTGCGGGCATTGGTATGCCCGGGCGATGTCCTCCTACGCCCTGCTGTTCGGCCTGAGCGGCGCGCGCTATGACGCTGTGGACAAGGTGCTTCATCTTGAGCCCCGGATTGCAGGCGACTTCCGCTGCTTCTTCTCCACGGCTACCGGCTACGGCACCGTCGGCGTGCGAAAGGGCAAACCGTTCTATGACGCGAAGGTCGGGACACTGGATATCCGCGAACTCAGGTACGTGAAATACGGCTGAGTTGCCTCTGTCCAAATTGACGTCCCCAACTTAGGCCGCTAAGTTGTGCCTGATGACTGTGTCAACGGTAGTTAACCCGGTCGGCGTAGATCGCTTCCCGCTGCGTCAACCAATGCCGAAAGCGCAATTGGATGCGCTGTCGCGAGAGATCCTGGTGCTCAAGAAGCAACTGAACGCAGTCATTCTGGCCCATAACTACCAGGTGCCCGAGATCCAGGATATCGCCGACTACGTGGGCGATTCGCTGGGTCTTTCACAGCAGGCCGCCCTGACCAAGGCCGACGTGATCGCCTTTTGCGGCGTTCATTTCATGGCCGAGACGGCCAAGATACTCAGCCCGGCCAAGATCGTGGTCCTGCCGGACAAGGACGCCGGTTGCTCGCTCGAAGAGGCCTGCCCGGCAGACAAGCTGGCCGAATTCCAGAAGACCAATCCCAACTTCTACACCGTCACCTACATTAACTGCAGCGCGGCGGTGAAGGCGCTCAGCGACGTGATTTGCACCAGCGGAAACGCCGTCAAGATCGTCAACGTCGCTCCAAAGGGCAAGGACCTCCTGTTCGTGCCTGACGAAAACCTCGGCCAATGGGTAATGGAGCAGACGGGGCGGCCAATGACGCTGTGGCGGGGCAATTGCTATGCGCACGTGGAGTTCCGGCGCGAGAGCCTGCTGCGCGCGAAACAGTCTTACCCGGAAGCAAAGGTGGTGGCGCATCCCGAGAGCCTGCGCGAGGTGCGGGAACTGGCCGATTCGGTGTGCTCGACCGAGAAGATGATTTCCTATTGCCGAACTGCCCCGGCGAAGCAATTCATTGTGGTGACCGAGTCTGGCATCATTCACCGGTTGCAGAAGGAGTGCCCGGGCAAGGAGTTTGTATGCGCGCCTGTCTTCGATGCGATGCGCGCCCCGACGGATCCGTGCCGCTGCAGCGAGTGCAAATTCATGAAGCTGAACACGCTGGAGAAGCTGCGCGACTGTATGAAGAACCTCTCGCCGCGCATCGAATTGCCCGCCGAGATCATCCGCCGCGCTCAAGCGCCGATTCAGCGGATGCTGGAGATTTCCGCTAGGTAGCTTCCCGCCGCGGACCGGCGACACCAATTACCACTCCCGCCTTCCGAAGCCGATCACTCGGCCTTCTCGCAAGGCACCACAGTTCCCGCCTGGAAGGAGCAGGGAGCACGGGGGCCGTTGTATTTGGGTAGGCAGGGTGGATGTGCAGGAAGTCCCATATTCCTGGACCGAATAGCCGTTCCGGCGGAAATCGGCACTGTGTCCATTTTTGAGATAGTTGTGCTTCCCGAGCACATTTGCCGCAACGACCCCCCAAAGCCGGAAATGCCGGTGCGACAACGATGTGACACCCGTGATATCCCTGTGTGTATCCCATGGGGAGCGCTCCCCATGGGATACACACCGTAGCCCCGCCGGGTTGCCGCCGTCCCATCATGGTCGCTGGCTTGGGTGTGGGGTGCCTCAGGCCTGTAGGACAGAAGCCGGAAGCACCCTGGCTCCGCGCTCTGCCTCGGAATGCTGGTGTGAACCTTTTGCGACAACTGCGTTGCGGCCTGCAGGATCCGGCTGCGGGGCGCGCCTCCTGTGCTATGGATTCCCTCGCGTTATGGTCGGTTGACGGCCAGCAGACGGACAGAGCAAGGTCGCCTAGTCGGATTAGTGTGCATAGGTTAGCGTCGTTGCTGGCTACCCATCCTCCTTGGGTATTGGGAACTCCTGACGAGGACCATCCTGCAACTTCTAGACTTCAGAGTTAGAGCTCCACCGCCCGCTGCTCGTACCCTTTGGCCCTTGCGTTGGGGGCCCTCCAGAATGTCTTAACCACCACCGCCATGATGGACCCCATTTTTCTGCTCGACGAATCGCACCACCAAGCCACCGCATGAATTGCCTCGACGATCAAGAGGATGTCATCGCCCCCGATAATTCTTCGGCGGTTCAAGGAGCCGCATTTGGTCGTCCACATGACCATTGCGCACGCCAACTCCGTAGTGGCTGTTCTCCTCGACGTCCTCATTACCCCACTGGCACCAATTAGCCCTGCTGAACCGCGCGAATAATTCTAGGTAAGGGCCTGGGGAACAGGCTTCGATGAGGTCGTAGATTTCATCTGGCTTGCGCGAATGCTCGCGCTTTCGGGTGGCAATGAGGTTCACCTGAGTACGCCCCGGCTTCAAAGTGCGCATGCTGCCTCGAACTCCAAATAGAACGAGCTCCGTTACGTTGCGGAAGTAGAACCCCACTCCGCGCCCGTCCGGCCCTCCATCTTTGCGGACCTTATACCAAACCAGATTGGACTTGTAGGTGAATCCCCAGCGCCGCATTACTGTAAGGCCTTCTGCCAGCAATGCATTCGGCACCCAAAGATATAGGTGACTACGGGCCGCCGCCAAGGCTGAGACAGGCAACTCCAGAACGGCGGGTCCAGTACACCAGGTTTACCGGCTCATCACTCAAATAGCGCCGCACAATTTCAATGTTGTCGCCGTAGTAGAGCACGCCCCTGCGCGGCATCCTACCGGGCGCCCCTGCGCCCTGCCAGTGCCGAGTTCGGCGTGCGAGGTTCAGAATTCAGCGTTCTAGTGCCGTTTCTTGTGCCAGTAGTGTGTCAGCGCTGCTGCTGGCGTCAGATGCGCACAGTTGTGCCGTGACATTCACTTCTTTCAATGCCTGCTACATTGGAGAAGTGGTCGGAGCGACAGGATTTGAATCGGGATTTGACTTTCAGCTACTTTCGCAAACCTTCATCTCAGGCCCGTAAACATTCACTATTTTTCAGGTCGTGCGACTTGCTGTCCCGAACCAAAATGAACGTTTGCGCCACTTTCCTGTCAGCGCCTGTCAGCGGTTTTCTTGCCGCTTCACCGCGGATTCTCCGCCCCACCATTAGTACCCAGTTTCCCATTGGCGTCAAGCATGCCGTTGACCTCGGCCCTAAGCAGGAACCTGGGCGCCCGCGCTCCGCTGCCCGGCACGCTGCACCCGCTCCGCGATCTCCTGAGCCGTCATCTTCGCAGCGGGATTGTCGCTGAGCTGGTCCACCAAGCCAGAGACCGTCGCAAACACCCCAGCCTCCTTCTGGTGATCCATCAGCCACTTCACGAACTGTGCGTCAGCCGCCTGACCCTGCGGCGTGGTAGCCAGCACAGCCCGCGCAGTCTCCACGCCCTGGACGAGCGCCTCGTTAACCTTGCGGTTGCGGACCTGTCGGTATCCATGATACAAGCCGCCAAGCGCCAGGGCGAGGATGCTCCCAACGCCCGGCGCAAAAGTGTTAACGATGGATCCCGTCGCCTCGATGGTGGCCAGCGCCTCAGGCTTGGCGACCAAATTGGTCACCGGCACCTGCACCAGGTTGGTCATGAACACCGGCACGATGTTGGTCACGATAGCGGTCACCATGTTAGTTGTCACCGGCTCACGCACTGCGTAGCCGGACACAACGCCGCTCACGGCGTTGGTCACAAACACGACATTCGTGCGTTCCGTGACCACCGGCACGGTTTTGGTCACAACAACAGTATTCGTGAACACCTGCACCATCGGCGCGTTAGTCCAGGTAACCTCCTGCCTGTAGGCCGCCCGATCCAGTGCCGCGCACCCGCTCGCGCACGCCACCAGGAACGCCAGCGCCCCGGCCAGCAACGTTGCCCAAACACACTTCTCACTACGGCTCATCTTCTTCACGACTGATTCCTTTCCATCCGGACGAGGCGCAGCTCATCCCTGCACTCCTCCAGAACTTTTGTGTTGTTGTCCAGGCAGACGATGAGTTTGGCGTTGGCCGCGCTCTGCTCCGCCACCACCCCGCGGAGGCTCTCCTGGTAGCTGTCCCTGGCTTCCTTGTGGTCCTCGATCAGCCGCTCATGTTGCAGCACGAAATACCGCATAACAAACCACGCAAACACGCCGAAGACGACGAGGCTCGCCACGAACAACCACCGGTCATTCATCCCGGCAGCGTGGTCAACGTTGCTGATCAAATCATTCATGTTTGTCACGGCACCATCACTCTTTCCATCAGGAGCCCATTCATCCGGAAGAACTCCGCCCGGTTCGTCGCCGGAAACCAGCTCGGTGTCCCGGTCACAACACCCCAGGCCACCAGGTTCGTGCTCCGCCCAAACACCGGCGCCAGCCGGACCCACGTCTCGCCGGCCATCACCGGCGGCACCGGCTTGCTCTCCCACGACACTTCGTTGCTGAAATCCGACTCCAAGCCGTTGGTGTCATAAGCCGTCGCTGCAAAGAACCATCGCCCGCCATGCGGCAACACCACCGCCTGTGTCAGCGCCAATCCCGCATTTGTTAGGCAGCAATAGGCCCGCGCACTGGTGCCCCAGTAGACACGGTAGCCTGCCACCGCCGCAGAGGGCGAAGCATCCCAGGCCAGCGTCACCCGTTGCGCATCAGCGGTCGCGGCCCATGCCAGAAACACCGTTGCCCAGAACCACTTCATGCCCTCACCAATTGCACCGCGCCGCTGCCACCGACAATCAGCGCGCCATACTTCGAGAGCATGGCCTGGGCGACTCGCGAGATAATCGGTCGCGTGTCGCTCTTGTTGTACTTCGTCGTGGACGAAGTGCTGTCGCTCCCGGTCCCGGTCGCGGCGTGCGTCGCGTGAGCAGTCGTCACCGTGTCGAGACCCTCACCAGCCGGCGCCGCAGTCCGATCCGCAATCAGGAGTTCGCGCGCCATCTCACACACCGCAGCCGCGACCGGCTGCGGCACGGTGGTGCTCGGCACGAAATTGGTCAGCACGGGCGACATCGTCGTGCTCGTGACCAGGTTGCGGTCCGGATCAGGGCACCGCTCACGCGGCCACTGACACGCCTGCGTGTCATGAGCGCGGTAGCCGTTGAACTGATACTGCGAATCCACCAGCCGCGTCGCCATGACCAGCGCCGCGGCCTTCGTGGTCGCAGTGGCGGCCGTCCATGCCGACGCATACAAGTGGGCCTCGAAATACGCGTCCGCCTCCGCGACGGTGGCGTAGCTGTTCGCGTCCGTCC
Organism: Candidatus Paceibacterota bacterium; assembly: GCA_035452965.1. NCBI lineage: Bacteria > Bacillati > Minisyncoccota > Minisyncoccota bacterium. Next base: position 123,875 of record DAOTCE010000011.1, read on the forward strand.
TGCCGGTCCCGTCTTCCTTGATCAGTGTGAGAGCCATGCAATTACACTCCTACGGCGCGCAGTAGTACCACTCGTAAGCGGGGCCGAAAGGCCCAATGATCTCAGTGCCGCACCGGTAACGCATCCGGTAAGACACATCGTCATTCTCAAAGTCGCTAAACGCCCTCACGTGCCGGAAAGCCCGCACGGTGCTGGAAACGGCACCAACGTAATTCTCAATCCACCCCTGAGACCCCCGCGACCAATAGAGCTCGATGGTGCCATCGGGAAATCGCCCCTGCTCGAACGTGAAATCGATCAGAACGTCAAACCAGTAGAGCGGCTCCCCTGCGCTCTCCGTAAGGTTGAGGGTCACAATGACAGGCGCCACCGGAGTTCCACTCCCTGCGTTGCGCCGCCGCCTCTGCGACCGCAGCGCCCACCACGTCCGCACGATATTGCTGACGCGCCTATTCGGCCTGCTGAGCTGAAGCAACTTCGCCATGTTTCTCTTTTGGATCCTGCTGGTTCACGACCTCGCCCTGCGTCACCCGCTCACCAGTGCTGGCCGCAACTGGCACCACCGCAGGCTTGGCGTCCGCCGGCCAGTCAACCGGCAGCAGCGGACGCCTCACCCGCCGAATGATTGGAAGCAAGCCGCTCATGTTCAGATGACGTTTGCTCCAATCGCGATTTGCTTCCAGTTCGTGCCATCGCTAATGGCGAGGCACGGCACTGAACCAGTGCCGCCGGCGCTCAGGTAGATGACGCGCCGAGGAAACTTCGCCGCCGTCACGCCGGCAGCAACCGCCGCCGCGACGTTGGTGAAAGTCGGATACTGAATCTGCTCGCCGCTCCGAATCTTCTCGAAGCTGCGGGGAACATCTTTGCCCATACTTGTGTCCTTTCAGGGAAGGCAAGCGCCGGGGATGTTGCCATCCCCGGCTCATGCTCAGTTGTTGTGAGTGATCGCCACCAGGCGCACGTTCTTGTTTTCCCAGACGCGCACCCAGTTCGCAGCCGTCTCCAGCTCCGCAGCCGTCGGCGAGTCACCAGCCACAGAAGCGCTGGTGAACTTCACGCCGCGCGGATGGAGGATGTAGCGGCGCCGGTTGATCAGCACCGTGTCGCTGTCCAGCGGCACACGGGCCAGCTCGACACCTTCCGTGCCGAAGCCGCCCTGCAGCGGAGTGCCACTCAGCGGAGCAACACCCTTCGCGAAGGCGCCCTGGCCGAACAGGTAGGTCGTGTACACCGTGCCGTCAGTGGTGCCAGCTCGCGTGGGCAAGCTGTCATCCACGACCACACGCCGGCCCTGGAAGCTGGCCAGACTCGGCTTGCCTTCGCTGTCAGGCAGGAAGTCGATCAGATCCAGCTTCTTCAGCGCGGCCTCAGTCCCCGAGTGCATCGCCACTGCGGTCAGCCTGCCGGCTGCATCGCCGAGCTTGGCGCACGCGTCCACGAAGGTCGCGCCGTTCAGCTTGGTCGCGGAGGTGGTGCCCGCCACCGACTCGGAATGAATCGCGAGCAGGTTGCCCGCCATCGAAGCCGCGGCGAACATGCCTTTGAGGCACGAGATCACCAGCGACTCATCCGTCCGCGCCCAGTAGGCGCCGACCAGGTCCACAATTGCCTGCATCGGATCGTCGCCCGAAACCACCTTCGCCAGGTGGTTCACACTCCAGACCTGCGCATCGTTGTGGATGCGTGCGATGTCCGTGTCCGCCGCGATCTTGTTCACCGTCAGCGACGCCGAATCGTTCAGCAACTGTCGGGTCGCAGTCAGATCCTTCCAGAACGGCATCTTCACTTCGCGACCGCCGCCCTGCGCTAACGTGTCAAACTCGGGCGCCATCTCGATGATGCCCGACTCGCCAAATCGCGACAGCTCAGCCGTCCGCTCAATGGCGTACTTCTCGAACTCTGTGGGGATGATCACATCCGCCACTAACGTCTTAGCCATACTTCACAGTCTCCGGTTGTAGCGGCGTCTTCTGAGAACGCCGCTGGTTCATTCAAGCCGCTGCCTTGAGCCGAGCCGCCAGGCCCGGATCACTCTTGGTCAGCCGCATCTGCTCCGTGAGGTTCCAGCTCTCCTTGCGGAAGGGATTCTTCACGGACTTGTTGCCGACTCCACCGGAGCCGTTGCTGGCGGCACCGCCACCAGCGTTGGATTCAAACAGATGAGGAGCGTCAGCAACCTGCTGCTCGACCCACTCATCCAAAGTCATCGGCGTGATGCCATCCTTGCCCACGCGCACAGTCTGGCCATCGGCCTCGTAGGCGCGCGGCGCGCCATCCACCAGGCGGAACACCGTTCGCGCCCGGGCGGTGATGTCGGGAATAGCAGTCGGGCGCAGACCGCGCTTCGTCGCCGTGGTGATGACACCCTGGTCAATCTGAATGGCGGTGAGGCGCGCATTCAGCGAGTCACGCTCGGAAGTGACAGCAGCGAATTGCTTATCCCATTCGGTCTTCGCAGTCTTGAGCCGGCCTTCGACAACCTTGTCCACCTCGCCGCCCTTGAGCTGCTGCGCTTCCTCGAGCCGTTGCTTCTCCTCGGCGAGCTTGCGCACCTGCTCAGGATCGATGCCCTCAAAGCGTTTCTTCTGTTCGGCGAGCTGGTTGCTGAGCGCGATGTTGTTGGCGCGGAACTCATCCAGCTTGGATTTGTCCGCCGCACCATCCACGTCCAGCAGCCAAGCACCATCACGCTCCACATAGAGCGCTTGCTGCTCCGCCGGGATTTCATCTTTCGATTTGAACTTGAATTTTAGTGCCATAAATCAATCACGCAGCTAAGGCGCTACCGTTGGGCGCGCCGTTGGTTTTGCCATCTGCCATTTGCGATTGGCCATTCGTGCCATTCGCTAAAGTCTTCTTCGCGTCTTCGCGCCTTTGCTGTTCAATCAGCGCCGCCTCTTCGGTATTCGTCCTGCCCTCAGGCAGGACCTCACCACGGCGGAAAAGGTCATACATGCTGTCCTGGCTGATCGCACCTGCCTGCCAAGCTGCGACGATGGCTTGAATGTCCTGGCTCGCCAGACCCTTCGTGCTGAAATCAGTGTTGAGCGTCATCAGCACCTGCTCGCCTTTCACGTCGTCCGGCAGTTCCTCGGTCGAGTTCCACCAATAAACCCAGCGCAGAACCTGCGTCAGCGACTCGCTTACACTCAACGCCACGTTGCCGAGAATGCTGTATTCCCCAGCCTGCCTGAGCTCGATCGCAGTCGCGGTCTCACCGACCTTCTTCATGTCCTCCAGCATCCGGGAGCCCAGGATCGACATGAGCCGCTCATCACGGTCCATCGCGCGCTCGAAAGTCGTCAGCCCCTGACCGGTGAACTCCAGGAACCCAGCAGTGGCACCCGGCGTCTCCGATACCCAGGCCGTGCTCGAGCCAATCCGCAGCGAAGCACCCTTATCGAACCCGCTCACCCAGGCCGTGGGCAGCGCGGTGAAATGGAGCCCATGCTTGAAGTCAGCGTTGAGACGGTAATGGTCCAGGTTCACCGCGATGATGTCCTCCAGCGGACCACGCTCCACATCCGGCCGCGAATGCCGCGACCCGTGGAACACAAACGGAATCAGCGGCAGCGGCTTGCCCAGCCTCAACGGCGTCCTCGTTTCGATCAACTGCCACTCAACCTTGGCGCCCCTGCGCTGCGTTTTCTTCGGCTGCCAAAGCTCAACCTGGCAGTGGTAGTCCCGCTTGCCAGCAAGATCTGCCGACTCGCCGGGCACCAGCTTCAGGACACGCATCTGATCCACGAGCTGCAGCGTAAATCCATCATCATCCGGGCCGGGCTGGGCGACGGCATGTTCCTTCAGCACGATCAGCGTCGGCACGTTGCGGCCATTTACCCGCTCCACCCGCCAATTGATGACCTGCTCGGCGCGGTAGAAGACCACATACGCCCGCTGCTCGACTTCGTCCTCCCAGTCCACCAACGAGCCGGCGCGACCAAGTCCGATCACATCACCCACGACCATCTTCGCGTAGCCGGTCAGGGTGGTGCCCAGCATATCCGCGTCGTTCTGGAACTCCGCCATCGCCCGGCCCACGCCGGCGCCATCGTTCGGCAGCTTCAAAAAGGGCGGACGCCGGAACATCAAACCGAGGTAAGCCTCAGAGGTGCGCGCGCTGGCGTTGAAGTATGAAGCCCGCTTCACATAGGCCGAGAACTCCTCATCCGTCATCGAGTCCAGCCGAGGCAGATACTTCTCCCCGCCAGCCTTGACGGCATCTTCGCCGGCAAGGACATCACGCGCGCGGGACCATTCCACGGCCCCGGCGTCGTAATCAGGATGAGTCGCATTTACGGCCATCGGCGGAACGATAGCACCTACTTTTGGCCGTTTTCCCGCCGCCGCAAATCACTCGTGCATTATCGCGCACCAAGACACCTTTGGGATGCCTGGTCGGGCAAAAAATTCTTCAGAAATCCGTTGACGCCTTTTCGGTGGAGGCGCGAGCATGCTGCAAATCGTTTGTTTTTCAGATCCTTGGCGACTCATGCCCGCGCAGACGCAAATCGGAAAGACAGTGCTCCGCCTTGTGACCGGCGATATCGCCGACCAGGACACCGATGCGGTAGTCACCGCGGCGCACTATCGCCTGAACAAGGGCGCCGGCACTGACGGCACGATCCACACCAAAGGTGGCCCCAAGATCTATGAGGAGTGCCGCCGCATCGGCGGTTGCCCCATCGGCGGTGCGGTTATCACGACCGGCGGCAACCTCAAAGCCCGTCACGTCATTCATGCCGTCGGCCCGGTATGGCGAGGCGGCGACGAAGACGAGCCCGAGACATTAGCGAGCGCGTACCGCCGAAGTCTGCAGGTGGCGGTTGAGAACGGGTTACACAGCATCTCGATCCCATCTATTTCTACCGGGGCGTTTGGTTACCCATTGCGCCTCGCAGCTCCAGTTGCGCTAAAGACAATAATGGACTTTCTGGAGAAGGAGCCGCACGACCTTCAGGAGGTCCGGGTCGTGCTCTACACCCGAGAGCAGGACACAGCCTACGAGCTGTTTGCACAGGAGCTTGCGCGGGTACTTTCCCATAGGGCGTCGGCAGTCAAGAACTCCACACCACCCCCCAAGTGAGCATCTTCCCAGTCACACCGCTCGTGCGCCACGTTCAGAGATTGATCCTGGCGACAAGCACGGCGCGCGCAGGACGTCCAGCATGGAACGGACACGTAATCGCGCCGTGGTCTGAACCAGGATGTTCGGGGCGGATCACGACATGACTCTATAGCTGCCCGTTCGCCACTCGGCGAATGAAGAAACGGCCATCACTCCGAACCAGCACACCGCGAAGGCTCCCTTTCGCGCGGAAAAGTCATCTACGCCATATCTGTCGCAAAGGAAACTCGTGACCTGGATCACAAGTGGGATCATCGCGAACATCGCTGCAAGCACTATCCATGTGCGGACAGAAGCTCGTAATGCCTGCCCACAATGCGGGCACTCATGAGCGATGGCACGTGGACCTTTCATCCAGTCCAGAAAGGCACAAGCACGTTTGCGGCAACTCGGACACTTCATACGCTGTAGCAGCAAGTACGCTCATCACCGGCCGCGGGCCAGTGGCCCCCAATATGGAACAGAGACGGTATCCCGCCGAACACAAGCAGAACCGCGAATCCGGCGTTGCCTCCAGCCGGATAGTTAACCGTCGTCATCCTCACATCGCAAACCCTACAGGATAACCGTTGCAATCCACGAGCACGAACTGCCACACGCCAGGCTGCATGAACTCAAGCTCGAACGTAATCTCCGCTCTGCCGGCGGCACGTACTTTGTCGTAGTACTCCCGAATACCGCTGACGCGGAAGTCGAGTGAGAAACCGATGTCGCGAAGCGACCGAACCTCATTCTTGTGGGCCTTTCGGAATACCACCTGATCCGAACCCAATGCCAGAGTGCATCGGTCCGCAGACTCCGCGACCTTAGTGAAACCGAGGACGTCAGTGTAAAACTCCACGCAATGCTTCAAGTTCGTCGTAGGAACACCTCGCTCGGAGTCAAGGATGCGCATGGCGCTGGTTATCCGTGGCCACGAACGAAATTCTCCGTAAGCCGGTGCCAGCGCTCAGCCAAGGCCATGAACACCTCACCCACATATTCCGGGGTCTCTGAAGGCAGGACCACGGGCGGCCACCAGTCGCTAAAGCCCTCCTTTCCCCAACGGATGTTCATATATGCTTGGATGGCGTTGCTCCTCTCGCCGGCCTCCAGCTTCGACAGGCAGGTGCGGACGTGCTCCAAGTCGGACAAGTCGTAACGGTGCTCGGCACAAAACTTCAGCAGCGCTCGGGTTGCCGCCGCATGGGTTGGGAACGCTCCAGGACCGTATACGCGCTTCTCGATAGCTTTCATGAACTTTTCAAGCATAAGCTCAGGGTGACCGGCGCGAGCCCGCCGTTGCTGGCGTTCGATTCGTCGCCACGTGAGCGGGCTGCCTCCCGCTCGCTCTCCCCTGCGGGTTAGACGCCCTCTTCTTGAACAGAAATCTGATCTTCTTCACCTCAGCATCTAACTGTGTGTTGATGTGGTACCGCGAGCGTATGCCATCCACATAATAAATCCACTCTCCGTCAGGTCCGCTCGCGGTCTCGGATATTCGCACAATAGTCGTCTCTCCCCGAACTGTCTTGGTCTCAAAACGAAGGTCCAGGGACTGCAGCGCCGCATAGATCCAAAAATCAATCTTGTAGTAAGTCGGTGAAATCTTCTTCGGCAGTGGCCTCTTCCGGAATGCATCCAGGGCCGAATTGTAGGTCAGCGTAATCGCATTGGTGGTCCCAGCGGGAAACTCAAATGAAACCGTCACGTTCGTCTCGCTGTTGCCTATCGGAAAGCTGGCGACGCACTCGGGCGCTGACAAAAGCGACAACACCAAACCCAGAATAGCAGCGGTCAACAATGCTGGGTGCATACCAAGGTGTCTAAGACGGCGCCGAGGGAGCGCTGGGCCCCGCCCTGAGCTGGACCGAGCCGGAACCCCGCTGTCCGCTGCATGTGCCGGGTTAGCGACCATCAGTACCTCACTTGCTGTAGTTTCACTATCTCCATCGCGTCATCAAACTCCACCCAGATGCCATGCCACTTGGTATCCTCCTTTGGGAGCCCTACCAATGGCTGATCGCTCTTCCCGAAACTGGCAGAATACCCCGGGACGCCCTTGACCCTGGTGCAACTGCGCATCTTGGGATACATCTTGAACCAATAGGTCTTGGAGTAGGCCGCCAGTGCTTTCCGTCGCACAGCTTCGGGGGCACCTTCGGGCTTCGGGTAAGCCTGGGGAGCAGTCTCAGGCGCCGGCCCGCCACCCGCTCCCGAATTGCAAGGGCCATACCAGGGTTGTCATTCGGTGGAGCGTGTTGGGCCATGTGACTAGTCCTTTGCATGGGGCCTAAACCGGTAATGGCCGATGACCTTGTACTTAAAAAGGATGTCCTCTTCCTTCGTGCCGCTGCCGATATTGTGGATAATGAGTGGCGTATCTCCCCATGGCGTATGCACTGGCCTCTTGTCGGACACGATCCCTATGTGCGTAACTCCGCTTCCAAGGTCCCAGGCCACGATGTCTCCTGGGGCGTAAGTCCAGACATACGGTTGTGTCGTTTTCTCCTGCAACCAGATAGAATGCCTTTCGAAATAGTGCATCAGGTTGGGAACTCTGCGGTGATCAATGTTTTTGTCTGGCGCCTTCAGCCCCCACTTCTGCGGGTAACCGGCGAAATTCTTTTCCATGTCTTCATGCACTTCCTTCTGCAGATCGGTCCCCACCCTGCGAAGGGCCCTCACGACCACGTCGCTACACACCCCCGTCCCAAGCGGAACGTCACCACCGGGATATTTGAGTTTTGTGTATGAGGGGTCATAGTTTGTGGTCACTCCGATCTGCTGCCGAGCAGCGTCAACGATACGAATGCCTACAGCTTCTTCTGCCGCGCTTCCTCCAGCGATTAGGACCAACCACGCGGCCAGGATCATTAGTTTATTCATACTCACTTCTTGTTAGGTCAATTGTCGTAGTCGGGCAACCTCACCTGCAAACGGCCATTTATCCCATTTATTCGCTTCGGCAAAGTCGGCTAGTTCCCTAGCTCTAGCGTAATCGTGAAGATGCTCTGCCAGCCAAGCCCCGACCAACGCTGCCCGCCCCTTGACCATCGTCTGCCCAGCGATCACCACATTATCCTTCCTACCCATCTCATCACAGTCAAAGGCCTGAAGCAGTTGTGCTGCGCTTTGGTACATCAGGAAGTATCTGGAACCATACCTCTTGTAACAGTCGATCAAGGATCGGGCTGACCGTTCTGGACTTGTGAAGATACCGTTGTGCTTCCACCAGCGATCTGTCTCGGTGGGTTTCGAGAGACGTGTCCGAAAGAGGCACTCGTACTCCTTTAGGTGCTTTGCCTCAGGTTCACTTGCAGTTCCCTCAGTCGGCATCCCCAACGGGTGAAGCCCCAGGTTCACGGCGTAGCTATCGCCCCACTTCGAGGCCTGGACATTGATCACATTGATGAGATCGCTCGATACTCGGTAGAAATTCTGGCCAGATCCCTTGAAACCCTCCTGTCTTACGTGCGGAGCAAATTCCTGCTTTAGCACGTTCAGAAATCGCGTCTTGGAGTCCATTAGACCTAACGCAGAGGTGAGGGATGCTGGCGGACACCAAGAGCTCCACGCCGCAAACGAGTCACCTCCCGCCGCCATTTTCGCTCCACCGACAGACTAGGCGGCTGTGCTGAGCGTGCGAAGCAATAGTCTCTCATCCTTAGAAAGTATTCGCTCTGCCGGAGAACCCGCGTCCAGCACAAGCTCAAACATCTCGTTTTCGGGCGTGGCGACAAAACCAGACATCAAACGGTAAGGCTGAACCACCGTAACGTCAGCGGGAAACCCTGTAGCCCCGGCAAACTGCTTGGCACGCTCCTCGATGGTAAAGAAGGGAAAAACCTGTCTGCCGCCCCGTTCGCAATTGAAGGGAAACACCGAATCGTCGTCGCCAACCTCTGAAACGTCTATGCGGTGTTCGGCGATAACATCGAAGGCTGCCGGGTCTGTGACGCTCGCGATAGCACGATAGTTAGATGCCCGGTTCGTCCTCATTTGGTTTGTTGCAGCACGGTCGCAATATTCGTGAAGCCGTGCTGGCGAGCAAGGTCAATGACGGAACGGCCACTAGGCAACTCTGATCGCGCGCCAGAGGTAAGGAGCAAACGGACGGCGTCTGCGTGGCCATGCATCGCGGCAACAGCAATCGGTGTGAGGTCGCCTTCCCCGTTTAGAATGTTCGGATTTGCGTGGGCAGAGAGCAGCAGAGCGAGAATGTTGGTGTCACCGCTCCATGCTGCGTGAAAAAGAGGAGCCGTGGGTTCGATGGCTGCGATGTACTTTGCATACTGTTGATAGTCACGTTTGCCGTCAGGATCTGCACCAAGGTGCAACAACTCACCGACGCCGACGGCATCACCAAATACACAAGCGCGGTCAAGAAAGTGGTAGCGCAAGCCGCGCAGGACCGGATACTGCCAAGCAGCCACCACAAGGAGTGCCACCAGCACGAGGGCTTCTACAATCGCGGTGATTTTCCAGAAGCGTGGTTTCATGGGCTGCATCTACAAGTGATTATACAGGTCTGGATATCCACCCATTTCGGGGTGATATCCAAACGCCCCCGCTTGGCAGATCCAAGGCTTCTCTTCATCAAGGCCACCCTTACTCCTCCCGAATCCGCCTGTAAAGCCAGTTCGCTGACACTCGCAGGACCATCAGTTCGCGCTCCGCCGGCACCCCCGGCCTGTCACGCCGGCTCCGCTCGCGACACATCCAACGTCCCACCGCTTCGCGACCACGAACGCGCGCCACGAATCCAACGCCGTCAGCAATTCCAACGCCCCCAGAGCCGCTTATAGCTCATCCAAAGTTATTCACCGGTGGTGAGGAGAGCCCGGTTCT